>CAJQND010000295.1 GCA_905479595.1 uncultured Hyphomicrobiales bacterium | reverse complement strand
CGAACGGGTCATAAAACATTACCAGACCATGGCCGCAAAAGGCGAGAAAGTCGCCGGCCAGCCGATCCGCGAGCTGATCACGGTCAACGGCGTTCGCATTGTCCTGCAAGACGGCACCTGGGGCCTCGTCCGCGCCTCATCAAACGCTCCTGAACTGGTGGTAGTGTGCGAAAGCCCGACAGCAGAAGACAACATGAAAGCCATGTTCAAAAATATCGACATGCACCTGTCAGAATATGACGAGGTTGGGGAATACAATCAGAAGATTTAGGAGAAATACTCCACGCCTCCGTCGGCAAACTTTGCGTGGATGCATGCAACCGATTTCAGTAATTTTTTGAAAACGACTTACATCTCCAGGAAGAAATTTCATGTCGCCACCAGCTGGAACAAGAAATGCGGCGAGGAATGTTGCGCTTTATCCTTGGTTCAAATTGTTCCAGAGCCTCGTTTTTTGGCAGGCAATTTGGTTTTTGTACTTCCAGAATGAGCTTTCAGCCGCCGAAGCAATTCTGCTTTACGCAATCTATGACGTCGGGACGACCGTACTCGAGGTTCCTTCCGGCTATATGTCCGACAAACTCGGACGCAGGATCACGCTCATTGCTTCAGCGATTGCAGGGTTTGCTGGCGCGGCGCTCTTAGGTCTCGGCAACAGTTTTGAGGTTTTCGCTTTAGCGCAAATTCTTCTAGGAGCAGCTGCCGCATTCGCATCCGGCACCGATAGTGCGCTTTTGTATGAATCTCTGGTCGCGACAGGTCGGCAGATGGAAATTGAACGCCAGGAATTGCGGGCATGGAGGTTCGCTTTCGGTGCGCTCGCCATCTCAGCGGTTTTAGGGGGAATGATGGCCGCTCAAATGGACACCCTTCCATTTCTGGCAGGTGCAGCAGCTTTCATTGGTGTACTACTCGTAGCATTCAATTTCAAAGAACCACCACATGCCGAAACGGTGATTGAACAAGGCGCGGAGGTCGTTAAACTAAAGACCTTGAAAACTACTCTCACCGAACCGGTTTTGGTCTGGCTCTTTGCACTCAGTGTTTTGATGTATGTTTTTAGCCACATTCCTTTCGTCTTCGGTCAGCCCTTTATTCTAGAAGCCCTAAAAGACATAAATTTCACTGGCGAGACACCTATCGTTAGCGGTTTTGTATCGGCAGTGATGATGGTTATTTCAGTTGTTACCTCATTTTTTGCACTCAAGTTGCGGCGCAAACTGGGTTTACCGGTAATCTTGCTTGCCGCTTTCTCGATGCAGATCGCGCTAAGCGGCGTGCTTGCGTTGACCAATTCAGCGATTGCAATTGCCTTCCTGTTTTTGCGCATGGTGCCCGACAGTTTGTCCAAACCCTTCATCACCGCGCACATACAACCAATGCTGAGCAACCAAAACCGGGCAACTTACATGTCTCTTCAAAGTTTTTGCGGGCGCCTAATCTTTGCAATGAGTTTATACTTGTCGTCGCTGGTATCATCTGGCGAAGGGGAAATGCCCTATTCCGAAATTCAGCAGGTTTTGAGCTGGTATGTTTTTGCGGGGCTTTTATGTCTCGGGGTTTTGGCTTTAACTGCGCGCCGCACAAATATTGACGCCAAAGGCGCTGAATGAAAGCCATGTTCAAAAATATCGATATGCACCTGTCAGAGTATGACGAGGTTGGGGAATACAATCAGAAGATTTGATGCAACTTAACGCTATCGAACACTGGTACGGTGGCCGCCAGACACACTTGCCAAGGGCAGTCTTCAGTTCAACCAGGTTTTGGCAGTTTCAAGACGCTCGAAATCCCCGTCCAGTAACGCACGCCCCTTGGCGGCATCACCAACACCAAATTCTGCATCATGGCGCACAATGCCGTTCATCATTGTCAGGAGGATCGCGGTGCGGTGCAAATCTGCGACATCCACATCAAACAGGTTTTTCTCGATCACGATCAAATCGGCGAATTTACCAACTTCGATAGAGCCAATCTTGTCTTCCATCTGCATCTGGTAGGCACCGGCAATTGTGTACGCTTCCAGGGCATCGTGGAGTGGCCAAATCCGCCCTTCAATAGGTGGAACTCCCGGGTCGTTGGGTAAGAGCGGAGACTTGCGGGTCATCGCAGCCTGAATCATATACATAGGCCCCTGTTCGTACCATTCAGAACCCGGCATGTCGGCACCAAAGGTAACGTTGCCGCCAGCGCGTTTCACCTGCAAATGCAAAAACAGACGTTCATCCGCGCGCTTCTTGCCAAAGACAGGCAAAAACAAATCCTCATACTGTTTAGGGTTCTTCCAGTTTGTTTGCCAAATCGGTGTAGTGTTGAGCATGACACCGAGATCGGCAAAGCGCGGCACGTCAGATGGAGCCATTGCTGTGGAGTGATGAACGCCATGTCTGCGCCCATTGGGGCCGTGCTTTTTAATAACACGTTCGATCACATTCAACGCCATATGGGTGGAACCATCACCTTCACAGTGGAAGTGAAAATTGAACCCTTCAGTATGGAATGCCTCCAGCCAGCGCTCCATAACCTCTTCGGTCCAGTCT
>CAJQND010000294.1 GCA_905479595.1 uncultured Hyphomicrobiales bacterium | reverse complement strand
CATTCAATGCAGCGCCTGCCATGGCACTGCCGCCGCGCCGTCCAAGAACCGTGGCAAACTCAACACCGCGTGCATTTTCAAACAACTCCTGTTTGGATTCTGCCGCGCCGACAAAACCCACTGGAAATGCCAGAATTACCGCTGGTTTCGCCATGCCTTCATCGAGCGCTTCAAGCAGGGCAAACAGTGTTGTCGGCGCATTACCGATCACCACAACCGCACCTTCTATATAGGGCCCCCAAAGGCCGACCGCGGCAGCTGAGCGGGTCGTATTCCCGTTGAGTGCCATAACAGTCGCCTTAGAATCATTCAAAGTGCATACAACCTGGTTCGAGGCTGGCAGCATGCGCCGGATAATGCCGGCAGCGGCCATCTCGCAATCGGTCAGGATTGTAGCACCAGATTTCAGTGCCTCACGCGCGGCCCCCACCACATTGGCGCTGTAGCGTAGATCTGCCACCAGATCGACCATCCCGCAGGCGTGAACCAACCGCACGGCCAGAGCCTCAATATCATCGGGCAAACCGGCAAGATCTGCTTCCGCGCGAACGGTTGAAAACGATTTTTCGTAAATCGCAGCCGGGTCTTTAAGGTAACGCATCGCCATGTGACTTCACCTCTGGCCGGTCAGGATTTCTGCGACTTGAGCACAGAATCCTTCAAAGTCTTTGGCCCCAGCGGATGATCTGCGTGAGGGTAAGGGTGATGGTGGTGACCGTGATCATGCTCATGTGTGTGGTCATGATCGTGGCCATGGTCGTGACTATGACCTTTCATCACATCTGCCACCTGACAGGCCCCGGTGCACTCGTCTTCGCACAGGTCACAACCAGCACTAACCCCTTCCACATGGTGGTGATGGCTTTCCTGGGCGAGGCCCACCTGATCTTCAAACCCAAGTACCTGGGCGCGGTATTTGCACATACCGCAATTCATGTTGTTTTCACCGGTGAGGATTTGCTCTACCCGCTCTTTGAACGTCGCAATCACCTTTGGGTGGTCGTTGAGATATTCCGCTTTGATAAGCTCTATCTCCGGGTGCGCCTCGGCCACCATATCCGCATGCTGGTAAATGCGGTTCACCAAAACTCCAGTGAACAGAAAATACGGGAATACGACAATGCGCTTGTAACCAAGCTTCACCGCCTGGGTCAGCCCCGGCTCAACCAGCGGAAAGGTCACACCGGAATAACAGGTTTCCGCCCAGCCAAACCCAAAACCTTCCCACAACAACCTGGTGATCTTGGCGATATTTGAATTTGCATCCGGATCAGACGCCCCGCGCCCGACCACCATCAACATGGTTTCTTCAAGCGCCACACTGTTCCCAGCTTTATCCAGCGCCGCCTGAATGCGGTCGGCGGCGGCCTGCATCATCTTTGGATCAATGCCCAGGTCCTTGCCGTAATCAATGGTAAAACCCTCATGTCCTGCCGCATAGGTATTGAGCACGGACGGAATATCATTCTTCGCGTGACCGGCTGCAAACAGCATGCCCGGCACGGCCAGTACCCTCGTTACCCCTTGCGCACGCAGTTTGTCCAAACCGTCCTTGATGATCGGATTGGCGAATTCCAGATAGCCATATTCCACCGGATGTTCTGGCATGGCCACGCGCAAACCTTCTGCCACACGCGCGAACTGCTCAACCGCCATGGAATTTCTGCTGCCGTGGCCGCAAACCATTATGCCAAGTTTTTCTGTCATGACAGGCGCGCCAAAACACCCAGAAATGCAGCGGGTAAAATGAAGGTTCTCACGTTTATCTCCCTAAAAATATGGCCGCCATTGATCGCGGCAGCCGCCAATCAAAGCGGCAAAAGGGAGACGGGCCGGAAATCCGACCTGAATGACGACAGCCCTGGCATTGGTCCCCGAATTGGGTCAACCGCACCGGAATAGCTCTCAGTCCCTTAATGGACGCTGCGTCTGGCAGTTTGTAAACAAGTCATATGGGGTTCAGGTTTGCAGGTCAATGACACCGGCGACCTATATGGGCGAATTGCGTCGCCATCAACGCGCCTAAAACTCGATGCCGGATTGCGCTTTCACCCCATCACGGAATGGATGCTTAATCTGGGTCATTTCAGTTACTAGATCAGCGATTTCAATCAGCTCGTCCTTGGCGTTGCGGCCTGTAACGATTACATGCTTGTCTTCTGGTTTGTTTTGAAGAAATTCAACCACTTCCTCGATATCGAGATAGCCATAGCGCAGAACGATATTGAGCTCATCAAGCAGCACCATTTTAATATTCGGATCGTTGATCAGCTTTTTGGCTTCTTCCCATGCACCGGTTGCTGCAGCAATGTCGCGTTGTCTGTCCTGGGTTTCCCAGGTGAAACCTTCGCCCATGGCTTTGATGGTTACCTGATCGGAAAAATGTTCCAAAACATCGCGCTCGCCCGTGCCCCAAACCCCTTTGACGAACTGCACAATGCCAATATTAAATCCATGACCAATTGCACGAAAAACCATACCGAAAGCGGCGGTGGACTTACCTTTTCCCTTGCCCGTGTGAACGATTAAAAGACCCTTTTCGGTGGTTTTTGTGGCCAGAATTTTATCACGTGCCTCTTTTTTGCGGCGCATTTTTTCCGCATGACGCGCGTCCAGTTCGGCTTCGCTCATGGTGTCAGTGATTTTCGATTTCTTAGGGCTATCGCTCATAATGTTTCCTCGTGGGCCATGCCGGAAAGTTGGCTTAAATCATGATAGGCAGAGTTAGAGCGCGGCGTCCACAGGCCACGGTCAATCGCTTCGCAAAAACGAGCTGAAATTTCTTTCAATGCCGCGTTATTGGCGCTTTGGAGAAAATCGCGCACCGTTTCATCGCCAATATAGGCGTCATAGGCGAGCTGGAAATGATGGTCTCGCACGGCACCGGTGGTTGCAGAAAAGGCGAACATGTAATCCACTGTAGCGGCGATCTCAAACGCGCCTTTGTACCCGTGGCGCATGACGCCTGAAATCCATTTCGGGTTTACGACGCGCGAGCGCACGACACGGCCAATTTCTTCTTCCAAAGTTCGCACAACCGGGCGTTCCGGGCGTGAGTGGTCGTTGTGATACACCTTCGGACGGGATCCAGACATCTCCTCTACCGCTGCGGTCATTCCCCCTTCAAACTGATAATAATCATCTGAATCAAGCAGATCGTGTTCCCGGTTATCCTGATTGTGAACCACTGCTTCAATGGCCGATAAGCGTTTGCGGAAAGTATCTGGACGTTCAGCGCCCTCCGCTCCGCCGCCATAGGCATACCCACCCCAGTTGATATAGCTTTCAGCCAGATCAGCACGTTCATCCCACAGTTTTTCATCGATCAATGCCTGCAGTCCTGCACCGTAAGCTCCTGGTTTTGAACCAAAAACCCGAAAACCCGCGCGTCGACTTGCGTCTTCCGCATCTACCCCCAAGGCAACAAGTTCGTCTTTTTCCGCCTGCATACGTGCGGCAATCGGATTATCTTCTGACTCTTCCTCTAACGCTCCAACAGCCCGTATCGCGCTATCAAAAAGGTCTATTTGAGCTGGGAAAGCATCACGGAAAAACCCTGAAATCCGCAACGTTACATCAACTCTTGGGCGACCCAACGCGGCCAGGGGAATGATCTCAAAGCCATTTACCCGCCAGCTTGAGGCATCCCATTTCGGTTTCGTCCCAATGAGCGCCAGAGCCTGGGCAATATCATCACCGCCAGTACGCATATTTGACGTGCCCCAGACGGAAAGACCAATCGATTTCGGCCAGCTTCCATGGTCCTGCAAGTGGCGCTGAACCAACAGGCCGGCGGATTTCTCCCCCAGCGTCCAGGCGGCTGGTGTCGGAACGGTGCGGTTATCAACCGAATAGAAGTTACGCCCGGTGGGCAACACATCTAGGCGGCCCCGGGTTGGCGCGCCAGAAGGGCCGGGTTCGACGAATTTTCCGCCCAATGCCGTGAGAATGGCAGAAATTTCAGCTTCCCCACAAGCAGTTACCGAGGGCCGGATGGTTTCTTCCAACTCCGCAAGAACCGCGTCGCTCTGCTCCCAGTCAGCGTTTATGGCAGCACCTGAGACAAGTGCGTGGGCTAAAAGTTCCAGTCTTTCCACCGTGTCACCATTGGTGCGCCAGGGGTCGGACACAATTGCGTTCAGGGCATCAGGTCGTTGGCCTGTCCACGGCGCGCCCATATCGCAATCCAGCGGATCAAACCCTTCAAAATCAAGGTCTTGCGCCAGTGCGCGGATCAGTGATTGGTCTGCGCCCTTCCCCATTCCGCGCGGAACCCGGGTGAGTGCCACCAGCAAATCGCAGAGCAAATCGCCTTCCGGTGATTCTCCCAAAATATGCAACCCGTCGCGGATTTGCGCCTCTTTTAACTCACATATGTAGTTGTCGATCTTCTGCAGTGCCGCATCTTCATCCAGCCCCGAAACGCCGGCATCCTCATCCAACCCACTGGACCGGGTAAGGTCGAGAATGTGTTCGCGCAACAAATTGAGCCGCCTTTGGTCGAGACCGGCGGCGAGATAGTATTCATCAATCAGCGCTTCCAGATCTTTTAGCGGCCCGTATGTTTCCGCGCGGGTCAGTGGCGGGGTCAGGTGATCGATGATCACAGCGGCCGTGCGGCGCTTGGCCTGGGTGCCTTCGCCGGGGTCATTGACAATGAAAGGGTAGATATTTGGCAACGGGCCAAGAGCAGCTTCCGGATAACAGTTTTCGCTTAGCGCAAGTGCCTTGCCGGGGAGCCATTCCAGATTGCCGTGCTTGCCATTATGCACCACGGCATGGGCACCAAATCCATGCCGCAACCAGAAGTAAAAAGCCAGATATCCATGCGGCGGCACAAGGGCAGGATCGTGATAAGTTTCTTTTGGATCAATATTATAGCCTCGTGCAGGCTGAATGCACACAGCGGTAGAACCATACATTTTTACCGGTAGAACAAACGCACCATCGCGGAAAAACGGGTCCTCCTCAGGCTTACCCCAACGGGCCTCGATTTCGCTGCGCATGGCCTCGGGCAGGCCTTCGTAAAGCGCCCGGTAATCAGCCAATTCAAATGTCTCGCCACCGCATCTGTCCCCGGCAATGGCATTGGTCGGACCAGCAAGCAAATCGTCCATCAACCGGGCTGAATCAGGTGGTGCATCGCCGGTATCAAACCCATTTATCCCCATGGCCTGCAACAGGTTTACAGTACTTGCCGGGGTGTCATAACCAACCCCGTTACCGATGCGTCCATCACGGTTTGGGTAATTTGCCAGAACGATTGCTATTTTTTTGCATTTTGTGTCGATTTGTCCCAAATCAACCCATTTTTTGGCAAGTTCTGCCACAAACTGTATGCGGTTATCCTCGGGGTGGTAGGTGACAAGATTGCACTCGGTGGCGCTATCGCGGTCCGCACTTGATTTGAATGAAACTGCCCTCGTCAGCACCCGACCATCGAGTTCCGGCAATACAACATTCATCGCCAGATCGCGGGCCGAAAGCCCTTGCGCATTCTCCAACCAGCCTTCCCGACCAGCACCTGCAAACACCATTTGCAAAACGGGGCCCGGGCTTGCAGCAAGGGGATTTTCCGTGCCGGCCTGATTATAGGCAGCGACCGCGAAGCCGGTGGCGTTCAGGGTCAGGACGGGAGATGCCTTCCCGTATAGCTCTTTGATGATGGCGGCTGAAAAAGGATCCTTGAGACTGGATACAAATATCGGCAATGCGTTCAGGCCGCGTTGTGCCAGAGCATCAATCATCGCATCAACAGGTGCGGTGTTGCCGCCTTCGATTAGCGCCCGGTAGAAAGTAATGGCCACCACCGGACGGCCTTCCCTCCAATGAGCTTTAAGCTCATCAAGCCCCGGCATGTCTTCTCCGGGCCAGTAGATGCCTGCTTTCAACAATGCCTGGGGCGGTGGCGGGGCTTCACCTCCGCCGGTCAGGTGGCGGGCAAGTTTAAGGAAGTTCGCACAATTGCGCGGACCGCCCTCCACCAGATAACGCCAAAGGGCGGTATATTGGGCGGGTTCAATGTTTGAGTAGGCCATCAATTCTTGATCGGCCTGTCCGTCTCCAGGTAATACAACAAGAGAAAAACCAAATTGCCGTGCAGCGTCTGCCACCTGATCCACGCCATAGGACCAATAGGCCTTGCCGCCCAAAAGGCGCAACACCACAAGCTTGGCGTGGCGCAAGGTATTTTCCAGATACACATCGACGGAAAGATTGTGCTGCAACTGCATCTGGTTTGCCAGGCGCAGCTTGAAGCTGCCATCATGGGCGCGCGCCAGTGCAGAGAGTTCAGAATCAGCAGCCGAGATCACAACCACGTCGCCTGGCGACTGGCCAAGATCAACCGCCTCGGATCCATCATCGATAACGCCGGACTGGGTGGCAAGCAGATGCATCAGATCACATGGTCAAGCTGGCGCGGATCGCATCTTCGTCAAACCCGCTTTGCGCGATGACAACAAGCTGGGACTTGCGCGCCTCGCCAGTGGCCCATGGCCTGTCGAAATAGCCGTTCACCCTTGGCCCGACCGCCTGCACGACGAAACGGGCCGCAGCACCTTCCACATCAACAAATCCTTTGAGCCGCAAAATATCGTGCTGTGCAATGACTTGCGCCAACCGGGCAAGCAACGCATCTCTATCGCCAACCTGGCCGAAAGACATAATGAAGCTGTCAAAGTCGTCATGATCATGCTCTTCGCCATCATGATAAAGCTCGTGATGGGATTTACGGC
>CAJQND010000293.1 GCA_905479595.1 uncultured Hyphomicrobiales bacterium | reverse complement strand
AATCCCGAATTGCAAATGTACCCGGTTTTCATCCCGTCAGCGAGATCCCAGGTACGCACCAGTGAATTCCGGTTCTTATATCTCTTTTTGCCAATCTTCACATTTGGCGCTTTAAAATAAGCTGCGTGTTCAGGGTATTGCTTCCAAATCGCACCAGCCAGAAGCGCCATGTCACGGGCGGTTGTTACCTGGCGCGGTTCCGGCAAGCCATGTGGATTGGCGAAATAACTTCCGGTCATGCCGAGGCGTTGGGCGGCGTCATTCATCATTTTTGCAAATGCAGGAACGCTGCCGCCAACAAACTCCGCCAGAGCAACGGCAATATCATTGGTCGAGCGCACCAACAGAACTTTAAGGGCGAAATCCACCGAAAGTTTCGATCCCGCCACCATCCCAAGCTTGGAGGCCGGCATGGATTGCGCGTAACGCGACACGGTTATTTTGTCCTTCAGGGTAAACTTTCCAGCCCGCAAAGCACCGAACGTGACATAGGCGGTCATAAGTTTGGTCAGAGATGCAGGATACCAGGGCTCACCAGCATCCACCTGGGATAGAACTTCAGCTGTGCTGGGGTCAAAAACAATGCTCGGCCCGGCATGAGCCGATTTTTTTACTGTCTTTTCTGTTTTTGCTGTTTCAGCGAAACCCTGCGCCGATAGTGCGAACAAAATGATCGCACTTGCCAACAGTCTGGCAGCACATGACGAAAATCCCAGTAAATTTATCATGCGTATCACCGCAATCAAGCGTTCATCGCATCAGCCAGCCCTGGCAAATCTATGCCCAAGCCGGAAAGAACACCACGCAGGGCAATTGCTGCATCATCACCCATATCCATCAAAGGCGGGCGCACATGTTTTAGCTCCTGCTTGCCGGTCGCAAGGGCGATGATCGCTTTCATCGCAGGAATGGGCGCATAATCAACAACTGCCGCACGAACGCTATCAAGCTCTGCCTGGCGTGCATCCGCGTCATCATCGCGCCAATTTGCTGCAAGCTCGGCAATTTTTGCTGGATTAATATTTGCTGTCGCTGAAATGCATCCTGCCGCACCGGCGCGCATTCCGCGCAGCAAGAACGTCTCTGCCCCAGGGAAAACTTTAAAACCGGGCACCGCATCGATAACCGCTTTGGTGTTGTCCCAATCGCCAGAACTGTCTTTCAAACCCACAACCGTATCAGGGTAGCGTGCAACAAGCCGTTCTATCAGCGCGACAGACAGACCAACATTTGAAACCTGTGGAATATGATAGAGGCAAACGCGAAAATCCGAAGAGCCAACCCGCTCAATCACTTCAGCATAAGCCCGGAACAGGCCATCATCTGAAACGCCTTTATAGTAGAAAGGCGGAAGCATAAGAGTTGCCGCGCATCCATGTCGGGCTGCAGCAACGCTCATACGCACAGCATCAGGAAAAGCACAGGCCCCATTGCCTGGAATAATCCGGTTTGCTGGAATGCCCGCATCGATAAGACGATCAAGCAATTCGAGCTTTTCTTCAACAGACAAGGAATTAGCTTCCGACGTTGTGCCGAATGGCGCAAGCCCGGAGCCCTGTGACACCAGCCATTTACAAAAAGCAACAAAGCTATCTGTGTCCGTATCCAGATTCTTGGTAAATGGTGTTAATACTGGAGTGAACAGGCCTTTTAGGTCGTCTGCACTGGCCATGGCGGATCGCCTCATTGTTGAAGGATGGTAGTTTTGGTGCCCCTGGCCCGACTCGAACGGGCACGTCCTAAGGACAATGGATTTTGAATCCATCGCGTCTACCAGTTCCGCCACAGGGGCGCACCAAGCGAGCCGCGATCATAAGCAGGCAAACTCGCGCGTCAACCTCGCTTTTCACAATTATTTTGAAAATTCGTTCTTGGACAAATCACTGAAATTTGGCTATCAGGCCCCAATGCTTAAGGGACTTTACAACTGGGTCATGAAAATGGCCGCTCATCGCAACGCCACGGGTGTCCTTGCCATCGTGTCGTTTGTTGAAAGCTCGCTGTTTCCAATTCCTCCGGATGCATTTCTCATTCCGATGGTGCTCGCCAAGCGCGAGCGCGCTTGGTGGTATGCATTCGTGTGTTCGGTGGCATCTGTTCTGGGTGGTTTGTTGGGATATTTCATCGGGGCTGTCCTGTTCGATACCTTTGGCCGACAGATTCTCGATTTCTACGGTTTTCAGTCACACTTCGAGGAATTCAGTACCAACTACACAAAAAATGGCTGGTTATATGTTTTCGGGGCAGGTCTCACCCCGTTCCCATACAAAGTCATTACCATTGCTTCAGGTGTTATCGGCCTGGCTTTGCCGGTTTTTATCGCTGCTTCAGTGGTTGCGAGATCAATTAGGTTCTTTGCCGTGGCGGGCCTGCTTTATTTCTTCGGCCCGCCGATCAAAGTTTTTATTGAAAAGTATCTCGGGCTTTTGACCATCGCCTTTTTCCTAATGGTCGCAGCAGGCTTCTACGTAGTAAAGTTCATGTGATACGATATCAAACTGGTGTAATCTGTCCGTCATGAGTTTTCTCCAACCACGCACATCACTCGCCGTCAGTATTTTGCTTGCCGTCAGTGCCATGACCATTATCGGGGCATGGGGCTTTGAGTTCATTGGCGGCTACAAACCATGCGCCCTGTGTTACCAGCAGCGCATTCCTTATTACGTCGTTGTGCCGCTCAGCATGGTTTTGTTTTTCCTTTGTATGGCTGGAAATCAGATGCGGCTGGTCAGATATGGATTGGTCGCCTGCGCACTTATCATGCTGATTTCGGCTGGCCTTGGCGCAAACCACGCAGGCGTTGAGTGGGGATGGTGGCCAGGACCGCAAGAGTGCACCGGCGGGGCCGGGCTTTCCTCAGGATCGGTGCTTCCTAATCTGGAGACAGCCCGGGTGGTTAGCTGCAGTGAAGTGCAATTGCGGATTTTTGGATTGTCTTTTGCCGGGTGGAACGCAGTTATCTCATTCGCCGCAGCGCTCATCGCGTTGTGGGGCGCGCGCAAACCGCGCTGAAAAGCCGGTTCTCCCTAGGGTTCCAGCTCTGTGTCCCAATACAGATAATCCATCCAGCTTTCATGCAGGTAATTTGGCGGAAACAGACGGCCATTGGCGTGAAGTTGATACACCGTAGGGCGCATCGGGTGCTGGTTCGGAATCATACCTGCAGCTTTTGGCAAGCTCCCGCCTTTTCTCAAATTGCACGGACTGCAGGCCGCCACGACATTTTCCCAGGTCGTCATGCCACCTTTTGACCGCGGGATCACATGGTCAAAGGTCAATTCGTTCTGCACTCCGCAGTACTGACAGGTAAACTTGTCACGCAAGAAAACATTAAAGCGGGTGAAGGCTGGATACTTGGCAGGTTTTACATAGTTTTTGAGAGACACCACGCTCGGCAAGCGAAACTCAAAGCTGGGGCTGTGCACCACCCGGTCATAGTGAGAAACAATGTTAACCCGGTCCAGAAATACGGCCTTTACCGCATCCTGCCAGTTCCACAAGGATAGAGGATAATAACTAAGTGGCCTGAAATCCGCGTTTAGCACAAGTGCGGGACAGGCTTCGGGACTAGCCGGTTGACTATCTCCCAAATCTCCAACTGCAATATTCATATTTCACCAGCTCCAGGTTCCGGTTTTAAAAACCAGCACGTGGGGTTTAGTGTGCCATAACCAAAACCACACGGCTTCGAGTAATCGCGTGCGACTCAAAATTGAATCGCTATAGGAAAAAGACTACTATATATGGTGTGACAAAACCAAGAAGCACCATGACACAATCTGGAATCCATATTTTTGACACATGGAACCGGCACATGGAGCTTAATTATGACGGACGGTTGCAAAGATGTTTTTGTATCCGAAGGAGCGGCAAATGGCGTTTTATTGTAAAAAATCACTGGTATTTTTAGGTCTGGTTATGGTGATGGGCGTCAGTGGACCCAATTCGGCGTCTGCCCAAAATGCCTTTAAAGACTTTTTCAACGCAATTGGAAGCGCCACAAAAGAAGTATTCAGCGACGATAAAAAAAACACTCCGAGAAAAAAGCAAAACTTTTCCAGTCAGTCGTCGCAACAAGATCAGCAAATTGCTCCACCACGGAAAAAGGTTGTTGCAGATCCAAAGCTCCGCAACACACAGGCGGCCCTGAACCAAGTCGGATTTAATGCCGGCAAACCAGATGGCATTTATGGAAAACGCACCGGCCAGGCTATCGGCCAGTTCCAGACATCGATTGGTAATCCGGCAACAGGTCGGCTCAGTGCCGGAGAACGCGATATTCTTTTAGCACGCGCGCGGGATGCAAAAGTGGTTGCGTCTAACGGCTCTAGTGCAAGTCAACAACAGACCCAGGGTCTGAGTTCTGCAGACCCCGATTTGAAAGATGCTTTGCCTGAGGCAAGTAAAGATAATTATTTCGATGCGGATGAGCCCGAAGATGAAACCCTTCCGCCAACGCCGACCAGCAGCAATTAGAGATTTTCCTGGTCTTCTTCCGTCTCAATCATGTGCCGATGCAGAAGACCTGTCTGGCTTAAGGCAAAAACAAGGGTAAGCGGCATGATGCCGAAGACCTTGAAATTGACCCATGTGTCGGTGTCGAAATTCCGCCAGACATATTCATTCAATCCCGCGAGCACGAAAAAGAAAAACCCCCAGCGCACGGTGAGTTTTTTCCAGCCTTCATCATCAATGGGCAGTGCGTCACCAAGCACGGTTTTCAAGAACGTCCGCCCCATAGCCAGGCCACCAAGAAGAATAACCCCAAACAGGCAGTTGACGATTGTCGGCTTGAGTTTGATGAACAACTCATCAGCCAGATAGAGGGTAA
This sequence comes from uncultured Hyphomicrobiales bacterium, assembly GCA_905479595.1. Taxonomy (GTDB): domain Bacteria; phylum Pseudomonadota; class Alphaproteobacteria; order Rhizobiales; family CAJQND01; genus CAJQND01. Next base: position 1,206 of record CAJQND010000293.1, on the reverse strand, counting down.
GCCCTCCAAACACCATCACAAACACACCTGTTACAAGCGGCATAACGGGAATTTTGCGCATCATCACCCATGACACCAGAAGCGCCACGACGGTAGCCACCATAAATGCTGCAGTGGCGGGGAAAATTCCAAACTTGGCATTGCCGATAAAAAACACGACAAGTGGCCCCATTTCGGTAGCGAATTTCAAAACCGGATTCATATCAGAAACGCCTGCAACAGATTATTGGGAATCATCTTCTTCATCTAACCCGGCAATCGCACGGGCAAATTCTTCAGCATCAAACGGTTGAAGATCTTCTACTTTTTCACCAACCCCGATGGCATGAATGGGTAATTTAAACTTCTCGGCAATTGCCACCAGAATACCACCACGCGCGGTACCATCCAGCTTTGTCATGATCAATCCGGTCACGCCTGCAATTTTATGAAACACATCTGCCTGTGAAATTGCATTTTGACCGGTGGTCGCATCAAGCACCAGCAATACCGAATGGGGTGCGCTCTCATCCTGTTTCTTTAAAACGCGGACGATCTTTTCCAGTTCTGCCATCAGATCGGTTTTATTTTGCAACCTGCCAGCTGTATCAACAATCAGAATATCTGAACCCTGTTCTTTAGCCTGTTTATATGCGTCGAATGCAAGTCCGGAGGCGTCAGATCCCGGTGGCGCAGAGATAAACGAGCACCCGGTACGCTCGCTCCAAACCCGCAACTGGTCGATCGCAGCGGCGCGAAACGTATCACATGCTGCAAGAGCCACCGAATAACCTTCAGCTGTAGCAATTGCCGCCAGTTTGCCAATTGTCGTCGTTTTTCCGGAGCCGTTCACGCCAACAACAAGAACAACAAATGGCTTTTGTTCTTCATCAAATTCAAACGGGACCGTGACAGGCTCAAGAACCTTCGCCACTTCTTCTGCAAGGATTTGTTTGATTTCCTGAGGATCGACTTCCTTGTTATAGCGGCCCTTGGCAATGGCTTGCGTAATACGCATGGATGTATCCACACCGAGGTCGGCCTGGATCAGGATATCTTCCAGCTCCTCAAGAGTGTCATCATCAAGCTTTCGCTTGGTAAAAATCTCCGTAATACCCGTCGATAATTTACGCGACGATTTGGACAAACCTTCCTTGAGCCGGGAAAACCAGTTGGTTTTTCGCGGTTGTTCTGGCTCTGGCTCTGGCTCTGGCTCTGGCTCTGGCT
>CAJQND010000292.1 GCA_905479595.1 uncultured Hyphomicrobiales bacterium | reverse complement strand
CCGAATTCCGGCATTCTTGTCCTGTTCGCCGGCAGCGGTGCAAAACTGGATGGAATCGCGAAACAAGCTGATGATGTTTCCGGAAAACAAATATCCCGAGCGATTAAATCCGCTGGATTCAAGGGAGAAAAGGAAAGCTTTTTAGACGTTCCCGGTGTTTCAGGCGGTGGTTTTGACCGGGTTCTGATTGCCGGTCTTGGGAAACCAACGGAATTGAGCGAACTGCAGTTTGAAATGCTGGGTGGTGCCATTGCCGGTAAACTGCAGGCAATGAAAGCGAAAACCGCAACACTTGGGTTTGATGTAGCCACAGGCGATGAGCCTGAGACAAATGATGCTGCGGCCCGGGTGGCCTCTGGTGCGCGCCTGCGGGTCTATCGGTTTGACACCTACAAGACCAAAAAGAAGAGCAAAGATCCAGTTCTGCAATCCATCGCTGTCATGAGTACTTCTCCGGCAAAAGCGCGTAAATCATATGCGCCGCTTGAAGGGATTGCACAGGGCGTGCATTTGGCCCGTGATTTGGTGAACGAGCCACCAAATGTTTTGTATCCAGAGGAATTTGCCAAGCGTGCCAAGGAGTTAACAAAACTAGGGGTGAAGGTGGAAATCCTGACCGAACGCCAAATGGAACGCCTGGGAATGGAATCATTGCTGGCAGTTGGCTATGGCTCGGAACGCGATAGCCGGGTGGCTGTGATGCAATGGACGGGCGGAAAAAAGGGAACCAAACCTGTCGCATTCGTTGGCAAGGGGGTTACTTTTGATACTGGCGGCATATCCCTTAAACCGGGCGCTGGCATGGGTGATATGAAGGGTGATATGGGCGGTGCGGCCTGTGTTACCGGACTCATGCATGCCTTGGCATCACGCAAGGCGAAAGCCAATGTTGTCGGTGTAATCGGGTTGGTTGAAAATATGCCGGATGGCAAGGCCCAACGGCCGGGAGATGTGGTCACGTCCATGTCGGGTCAAACCATTGAGGTGCTAAACACCGATGCGGAAGGCCGCCTGGTTCTGGCCGATGCGCTTTGGTACACACAAAAGCGTTTCAAACCGCAATTTATGGTCGACCTTGCAACTCTGACCGGTGCAATTTTGGTGGCCTTGGGCAAAGAGCATGCCGGGTTGTTTTCAAATAATGATGAATTGTCTCTCAAGCTCGCCGGGTCTGGCAATCAAACGGGAGAAACGATCTGGCGGCTGCCTTTGGGGGATGCGTATGACAAAATGATCGATTCAGAAACCGCAGATATGAAAAATATTGGAGGGCGTTTTGCTGGATCGATCACTGCGGCTCAGTTTTTACAGCGCTTTGTAAATGATGTCCCATGGGCGCATCTGGATGTTGCCGGTACTGCGATGGACTCCAAGAAAACGGCCATCAATCGCAGTTGGGGCGGTGGTTGGGGGGTGCGACTGCTCAACAATCTCGTTGCGGAAAACTACGAAAACTAAAGCTTGGTTGGTGTTAAACCCACCTGACACAGAAAAAAGGGCGCTCCAGATCGGGGCGCCCTTTTTGGTTATCCCGCAGGTGACTTCTGCATGGCGGGGGGTTGTCTGCGACGGGTTTCGCGCCAGGTGATGTAAAGCCCTGAGGAAACGATAATCAAAGCACCCACCCAGACCAGTGCATCGGGTTTTTCTTGCCAGATGTACCAGCCCAGAAGTGCACCCCACAGCAAAGCCACGTAATCAAAAGGCGCAACCACAGCAGCCGGTGCATTGCGATATGCAATGATAATCAGAAACGATGAAAAGCCGCCGATCAATCCCATGGACATGAACAAGGGCAAGTGCTCAGTTTGTGGTGTTTGCCAGATAAAGGGTTGAAATAACATTGCAGTAAAAGCGGCAACTACGGTGGTGTAGGTGTAAATTGCCATATTGGATTCTGTGCGCGTCAATTGCCGGGTGAACAGCATGCCAATCGCGAAAGTGACGGCTGAAATGAGAACATACAGGGAATGGGGTTGAAACGCCTCAGACCCGGGGCGCACTATAATCAACATGCCAATGAACCCAATGATCACTGCTAGCCAGCGCGACGGCCCAACCCGCTCACCCAGCACCGGACCGGAAAGTGCAGTAACGAAGAGCGGAGCAGTAAAGGCAACAGAAATCGCTTCGGCTAACGGCATGTCGCGTAAACCGGTGAAAAACATGGTCAAAGTGAACACCATCAGAATGCCGCGGGCCAGGTGTGCGATCGGACGCTTGGTTTTCAGGCTGGCTACGCCGTTAATAGCGACAGCGATACTGACAGGCACAAGTGCGAGTGTGTAGCGCAGAAATACAATTTGTAGCGGATGATAACCGGCCATACCAAGCCATTTGCCAATCGCGTCCATGCAGGAGAAAATCGTTACCGCCGCGATCATTGCGATAAGCCCGACACCAATGCGCTCTGGTTTTCCGTGTTCTGTCATGTTTTCACATGACACGAGTTTGCAGCTCAGCGAAAGTGATAAATCTTCACCTTAAAATTCTTGGAGAAAAACTAATGCCGACCGTCAAACCACCCCAAAACCCTGAAGCCAATCCCCGTGTCAAAGCTGTTTTTGATGATATTCGCTCGGTACGCAATTCGGATTTTATCAACAATGTCTGGCGCTATCTGGCATTCGACCCAAACTTGTTGGAAGAAACATGGCGCGAAGTTAAATCGGTGATGGCGACCCCTTCGGAGCTCGACCCGCTAACCAAAGAACTTATCTATGTTGCTGTTTCGGTTGCAAATGGATGCGAATATTGCGTGCATTCCCACACTGCTGCAGCAAAAGCAAAAGGCATGAGCGATGCCCAGCACGCAGAACTACTGCGGATTATCACTCTTGCGGCAAAGACAAATCAACTTGCCATCGCGCTGCAACTGCCGGTCGATCCTGAATTTAATGCAGCGAATTCCTAGTTTGGGTGAAGGATTTGGCGCAGGGCAGTGCTGGCCGCCATGCGCTCCAGGGCCAAGTTTACTTGCTTAAGCGGCATCGTGTGGCTAATGAGCTGATCGACGGGAAAACGACCAGATTGGTATAAAGAAACAAATTCTGGAATATCAATTTGCGGATTACAACTTCCCATATAACTCCCGTGGATTGATTTGGCACTTGTGACATGGCCTGCGATATCGAGCGGGTATGGGGTTTCAGGGCTAACAAGCCCAAGAGTGACAACCCTCCCGCCACGTGCAGTGGCATCATAAGCGGTGGTGAAGGCTTCCAGGTTCCCCGCGCTTTCAAGCGCACAGTTGACGCCACCATTTGTGAGCTCCAGGATTTCGCCTGCCGCATCTGGCCCGCCGATAATCGTATCTGTTGCACCCAAAGCGCGTGCCGAAGCGCATTTGCCTTCGTCCAGATCGACCGCGATAATGCGTTCCGCACCGGCCAAGCGGGCACCAAGAATAGCACTTGAGCCAACACCGCCCGTACCAACAATGGCAACACTTTCACCTGGTTGCACTGCGCCGGTTTTTAGAATACTACCAGCGCCACACAAAACGCCACAACCAAAAAGTGCTGCAATATCAAATGGAACGCTATCGTCCACCTTCACCAATGAGTGCTCGGACACGATGGCTTTTTGTGCAAATGCTGACAGTCCCATGTGGTGGTGCACCGGTGCGCCATGCAGGGACAACCGCGGGCCACCGGATAGCAAAGCGCCCGCGCGATTGGCCTCAAGGCCGGGTGCACACAAATGCGGCCGTCCGTCTTCACAACATGGGCAAATGCCACACTGCGCTTGATAGACAAGTACAACGTGATCGCCTGGTTTAAAACCAGTTACGCCTGGCCCAATTTCTTCCACCACGCCGGATGCCTCATGGCCTGGAATGATAGGCATCGGCCACGCACGAACACCTTCGATCACTGATAGATCGGAGCGACATAAACTGGCGGCCTGTATTTCTACAATAACCTCATGTGGTCCAGGCGCTGTGCAAGTTACTGTTTCCAGCGCCAATGGCGTGGATTGGTCAAATGGGCGGCGCGACACGGGGCTTGCGAGCACTGCGGCGATGAAGTCGATGGTCATGAAGGTGAAAACTCCCCAGATAGTCTTGCAACTATATCATATTTGGCCAATTGTTCATTACGCCGAACGTATTAGAAGTGCTGACTTCATTAGGACTATGACAGAAATTCTCTTTTACCATCTTGAACGACGCCCGCTTGAGCACGTTTTGCCGTTATTGCTGGAAAAAACCATGGAGCGCGGGTGGCGTGCGGTGGTGCAGGCGGGGTCTGACGAGCGTGTTGAGGCGCTGTCGACGCATTTATGGTCATACCGCGATGAGGCTTTTCTCGCCCACGGAAGTTCCGGCGATGGCAATGAAGAAATGCAACCGGTGTTTCTTACTTGTGAAGATGTAAACCCGAATGGCGCACAGATCCGGTTTTTTGTAGATGGCGCCGACGGCGATGATTTTAACGGCTATGAACGAGCTGTATTTATGTTTGATGGCCATGATCCTGAGGCTGTTTCTCAAGCAAGAGAACGCTGGAAAGCGGTTAAGGCAGCTGGTCTGGAGGCCACGTATTGGCAACAGAGCGAAACCGGGGGCTGGGTAAAAAAAGCATGAGTAAAAATTTTTCCGACCGTCGCGCCGCCGGGCATGATCGCGCTGATACCCTGCGCGCGAAACTTTCTGGCCCAT
>CAJQND010000291.1 GCA_905479595.1 uncultured Hyphomicrobiales bacterium | reverse complement strand
AACCCGGTAATACCATTCCCAGGCTTCCGGGTTAATCGGTTCCCCCACCGAACCAAGCAATCGCAAGGATTTGCGTGAGGTGGATTTGACCAGGTCTTCGCCCGCTCCCATCAGGGCGCGAATGGCGGTCGGCGCGGTATAGAAAATGTTCACCTGGTGCTTGTCGCATACCTGCCAGAAACGCGAAGCGTCTGGATAGTTCGGCACACCTTCAAACATCAGCGTTGTCGCACCATTGGCAAGCGGCCCATATACGATATAGCTGTGCCCTGTCACCCAGCCAACATCAGCCGTGCACCAGTAGATATCCCGATCATGGTAATCGAAAACATACTCATGTGTCATCGATGCATAAACCAGATAACCGCCAGTCGTATGCAGCACGCCTTTGGGTTTGCCGGTAGAACCAGATGTATAGAGAATGAAAAGCGGGTCTTCCGCGTTCATCTCTTCTGGCGGGCAATCATCAGATGCTGCATCCACAACGTCGTGATACCAAACATCGCGGCCCTCTTGCATGGTGATATCACCGCCAGTGCGCTTGACGACGATCACCGTATCGACCCTTGCACCATCTTTCTTGGCGATTTCGATCGCTTTGTCCGCGTTCACTTTTAGCGGCACGGTGCGGCCACCGCGCAAACCTTCATCCGCGGTGATCACAAAGTTTGAATCACAGTCTTCAATGCGTCCGGCCAATGCGTCTGGCGAAAACCCGCCAAAGACAATGGAATGCACAGCTCCTATGCGCGCGCAGGCAAGCATTGCATATGCAGCCTCAGGGATCATCGGCATATAAATGGTTATCCGGTCGCCTTTTTTCGCACCGCGCTCCTTCATGGCGTTGGCCAGTTTGGAGACCTTTTTGTGGAGTTCGTTATAGGTAATTTTCTTGTCGTCTGCGGGGTCATCACCTTCCCAGATGATTGCCGTTTGGTCACCGCGCGTCGCAAGATGGCGATCAACGCAGTTGGCGCACACATTCAAGCTGCCATCTTCGTACCATTTGATCGAGACATTCTCATACTCGAAACTGGAATTCATGACCCTGGTATATGGCTTTATCCAATCCAGGCGTTTGCCATGTTCACCCCAAAACGCGTCCGGATCATCGATCGAGGCCTTGTACCATTCATTATATTTAGCTTCATCAACATGTGCCCGTTTGGCCCATTCATCGCTCACAGGGTGAATTTGGTACTCTGACATGATGTTTTTGCCTCCAGCATTCTTAGATCAGAATTTTGGCGCATTATGAGGCGCAGACCCGCTCTGGGCAACCATGCGTGCATGACACTTTGGTAGTGGGAAAAAAGGCGAACAAACACCTGAAACAGAACAAAATAAGCTATACACTCAATGTTTGTTTACTCGGAGATTATTGATCATGACGACATGCGGGGAAGCGCTCGTGCCATTGTTGGCTTCTTATGGTGTGGATACGGCATTTGGAATTCCTGGTGCGCACACCATCGAACTCTATCGGGGAGTGGCAGGGTCAGCACTCACCCATATAACTCCGCGCCACGAGCAAGGCGCTGGATTTATGGCCGACGGCTATGCCCGCGTATGTGGAAAACCGGCCGTTTGCTTCATCGTCACAGGGCCCGGCATGACCAATATCGCCACCGCCATGGGCCAAGCCATGCAGGATTCCATCCCCATGCTGGTAATTTCATCGGTCAACAATACTCACCAATTGGCAATGGGCGAAGGCCGGCTGCATGAGTTGCCCGATCAACGCGCTTTGATCGCCGGAGTTTCGCGCTTCAGCCACACTTTGTTGCGCGCCGCCGATTTACCAAAAGTTCTGGCCCGCGCATTCGGTGTTTTCACCAGCCAACGCCCAGGTCCGGTACACATTGAAATCCCTCTCGATGTGATCACCCAGTCTGCTGAAGGTATGGACCTTGAGCCCTGGCCCCTGCCCGGCCCGCCAGGGGCCAATCCTGCAAGCATCTCGCAGGCTGCTGATTTGCTGAACAAAAGCCAACGCCCCCTCATTGTGGTTGGTGGCGGTGCAGTGAACGCAGCTGAAGAAATTCGCATTCTGGCGGAAAAATTATCCTCGCCGGTCGTTAACACGGTAAACGCAAAAGGGGTGTTGCCCTACAGTCACCCTCAGGCGGTCGGTGGGTCAGGTTCTTGTGCGGCGATCAAATCGGAGATTGAAACCGCCGATGTGGTTTTGGCCGTGGGAACAGAATTTGCTGAAACAGAATTTGATTTCTTTTTCACTGGTGACTTGAAGCCTCGCGGCAAAGTCATTCGCATGGACATTGAGCCAGCCCAATTAGCACGCAATGTGAAACCCTGGATTGCCATTTGCTGTGACGCAACATTGGGAGTGCAGGCACTTAATAAGTGTGTTGGTGACCGAAAAGAAGACAAAGGCGCACAAAGAACTGCAACCATGCGCAAGGCGTTAAATCCGCACCGTGATGCACGCTATGATGCAGTTTTTGCCACGATCCGCGAAGCATTGCCGGAAGTTACTATCGCCGGAGATTCTGCTCAACCCACTTATTACGCACTGCTCAACTACGAGTGTGATGCACCAAGACGCTATTTTCATTCAGCGAGTGGATATGGCACGCTCGGTTACGCCATACCTGCCGCAACAGGTGCGAAGGTCGCGGCACCCGACACTCCGGTTATAGGCCTGATTGGCGATGGTGCCGCCCAATTCTCAATTGGTGAATTGGCCAGTGCAATGGATGCCGGGTTGAACGTGATTTTTCTCGTCTGGAATAATCACGGGTACACGGAAATTCGCCGTTTCATGGAAGAGGCCGGAACCGCGCCCATCGGGGTCGATATATCCGCACCGGACTTTGTCGGGGTTGCCGAAAGCTTTGGCTGTGCTGGATGCAGGGTAACAAACCTGGGGCAATTAAAAGAGGCGTTACTCGCCGCAAATAAACGGTCGGGACCCAGCCTGATTGAAATCATGGAAAAAGAAATAGCTGGAGGTGCGCCAAAATTCTAATTGACCGGGGTTGCTTCTTCTGCCGCCTGGTCGAATTCTCCGGTGCGCGCGCGCACCTCTTCAAGTTTGGCGCGGGCCTGGAGCTTGTGTTCAGGCGTCATGTAACGGCGCACCATGGCAAGGGCGGTCGCAATCACCGCCGCATCATCGGTAAATCCAACACCGAGAATAAAATCGGGGATCACATCAATCGGCAAAATAAAATAGGCCAGCGCACCGAGCAAAATGCCCTTTGCGCGCAATGGAGTTGCCCGATCAAAGGCACAGAAATAGGACGCAACCACATCTTCCGCAAAAGGAATACGCGCCGCAACAGCGGTCATTTTTGCCCAAAAATCTGTACGCACGGTGTTTTCATTTTCAGCCATGATAGTTGCCTCCAATACATCTTCGACATCTTCCGGCCCGGTAAATGGGCGTTTTGCTTTCTGTCTTGCCATTTCCTCGCCTGCCCGTCGTTACCGTTTGCCTTGCCCCTGATTGCCTCACACTATAAGGGAACTGTGTCTAATATGGGAATTTTGCCCCACTGCTACAAGTTATTCGACACTTTAAAAGGCGTAACATCATGAAAATAAATGAAAATATTTCTGCAATTGTAACGGGCGGCGCCTCTGGTTTGGGTGAAGCAACGGCGCGCAGATTGGCGGCAATCGGGGCGAAAGTGGCCATTTTCGACATGAGCGAAGAGCGCGGTGAAATGGTCGCAGGCGAAATAGGCGGCACATTTTGCATGGTTGATGTGACCAATGAGGAAAGCGTGGATGCTGGCCTCGCAAAGGCGCGCGCCACCCATGGCCAGGAACGTATTCTGGTGAACTGCGCTGGTATCGTTATTGGCCGCAAGACAGTTTCGCGTGACCGCGAAACCGGCTCCACACTCGCACATGACCTCGCTTCGTTTGCCAAAGTGGTTGAAGTAAACCTGATTGGCACTTTTCATATGATCGCAAAATCTGCAGCAGGCATGGCGGCCACGGACCCCGTAACTGCTGATGGCGGGCGCGGGGTGATCATCAACACCTCGTCTATTGCAGGGGCCGAAGGCCAAATCGGCCAGGTCGCATATGCCGCCTCGAAAGGTGGTGTCATGTCTTTGACCTTGCCCGTTGCACGCGACCTTGCACGTGAAGGCATTCGCTGCTGTACAATCATGCCAGGGCTGTTCTACACCCCGATGTTCGATACACTGCCAGCTGAAGCACAAGATGCACTTGGCGCATCGGTACCGTTTCCAGCACGGCTGGGAACGGCAGATGAATTTGCTCAAATGGCCCAGCATATTGTTGAAAATGATATGCTTAACGGCACATGCATTCGTCTTGACGGTGCAATCAGGTTGGAACCACGCTAGGAAACGAGACCGTTGGATACAGTCACGCAAATCGCCCTTGGCGCATCGGTTGGTCATCTTGTGGCCGGGCGCACCCTCGGTGCACGCGCTTGCGTTTATGGTGCAATCGGCGGGCTGATCCCGGACCTTGATATATTGCTTCAATCGGAGGAACCGCTTGCCG
>CAJQND010000290.1 GCA_905479595.1 uncultured Hyphomicrobiales bacterium | reverse complement strand
GAAAATCGATTGCGTGGAGAACCTTCTCAAAAACGACTTTCCGCTTTGAGGAAAATTCTGAATCAAGCATGTGTTCTTGTTCCTTTGAGTGTTGTTTTCACCTCCCCGGCACTATCGTTTCAGGCCGAAAATGTTGGCGCTGGCGGTGCTGCAGATGATGGTGGTGTCGCAACGAACACTGCTGTTGGCGAAGGGGCCGGACTGAATCGCCAGTGCGGATAACACGGCCGTTGGCGTTGTGTCTGGCCAAAATGTTGATGGAACCGATAACACCGCCATCGGAAGCGGTGCAGGCCAAAGCGTCGTGGGTGCAGGCAATGTTGCGATAGGTTTTGGCACTGGCACAAATGTTAAGGGAGCCACAAACTTTTCAATGGGAGCCGATGCGGGCGATAATGTAATCGGGGATAGGAATTTCGCAATCGGCACTATAGCGGGTACGGATGTTGATGGTAAAAACAATGTCAGCATCGGTTCATTTGCTGGGCAAAGCGTCATCGGTACCCACAATATTTCGATCGGTGGAGGCGCAGGTGTAGGTGTTGTCGGGGGCACGAACCTCTCGTTTGGTGAGGGCGCTGGAACAAAGGTTCTAGGTTCGTCAAACCTTTCATTCGGTAACCAGGCTGGTGACAACACAATTGGTGATCAAAACTTCGCAGCTGGCAGTGCCGCTGGAGCCAATGTTGACGGCACAAACAACATTGGTCTCGGCACATTGGCGGGCAGTAGCGCTGTTGGTTCAAACAATATCGCTATCGGAGCGGGCTCAGGCCAAACTGTCGACGGTGGCGCAAATGTTTCATTGGGTATCGATTCAGGAGATAGCACAAAGGGATTTTCCAACATTGCTCTTGGGTCGAGCTCAGGCGACAAAGTTGACGGGAGCAACAACTTTGCGGCCGGTACTGGCGCTGGCAGCAATGTAACGGGAATAAACAATATCGCCCTTGGAAATTCCGCCGGCGGCAATATCAACACCAACAACACGGTTTCAATTGGCTCGTCCGCAGAAGCCACTGCGAGTGGAGCTGTGGCAATTGGTCAAGCAAGTGAATCTAGCGGAGACAACGCCGTTGCCATTGGCGCAAATGCCAAAGCTTTTGGATCCGTCGCCATGGGATCTGCTTCAGGTGCAGGTGGTGGCGGTGCTGCTTACGGTGATGGTTCTCATGCTGGTGTTTTGGCCGATAACTCAGCGGCGTCGGGAGCTAAAAATGCAGTTGCTATCGGCGTGAATGCGGTTGCTGGCGAGAACCCGGTCGCACACAATGCCACGGCAGTTGGTGCTACCGCTCGCGCAGATCATGCAGACGCCACCGTTGTCGGTTCTGGCGCAAAGAGCGCAGGTAGACTTGCATCAGCGTTTGGTAGTGGTGCAATTGCTTCTCAAAATGCAATCGCGCTTGGAGCAGGTGCCCAAGCAAACAAAGAAACTTCAGTTGCCCTTGGTGCGGGCGCACAAACTAACTCCAAGAACAGTGTTGCTATTGGATTTGGCGCCAATACCACACTGGGAATACCTGCAACACAAGCGGCGTGGTCGAACGCTATTGCAGCAGGAACTTTCAGCAATTTTGCACTAACCGAAGGCACAGACGCGAGCGGTGGTGAAGCCAATTTTGGTGACCGTTTGCTAACCGGAGTTGCTGATGGGCGGATTGTATCTGGGTCTTCAGATGCGGTGAACGGCCACCAGCTTTATGAAGTAGGAAGTCAGGTCAATTCAAACTTGACCGCTATCGGTGCCAACGCGAACGGAATCACAAACCTGGATGGCCGGGTTACTCAAAACGAAACAGACATTGCAAATCTTCAAGCCGGCGCGTGTGAAACCGGCAGCGGCGGAGTGTCATCGCTTCAATGTGGCGATGGCTCAATGGCAACAGGTCTTCAATCATCGGCAATTGGAAGCAATGCGCAGGCGCTTGGCGACAATGCCAGCGCCTTTGGCAGCGGGTCCAAGGCTGCCACTGAAAATTCAGTGGCGATTGGTGTGGGTTCTTCCACCTCGCTGTCGCCCACACAGGCGGCAAACGCTGTTCCGGAAACGCAAACAATAGGTACCAACGTATCTATAGCCAGAGGAACCACGGCTGGCGGTGAGATGAATGTTGGCGATAGATTGGTGACCGGCGTTGCAGATGGCCGCGTTGCCGTTAATTCATCCGATGCAGTCAATGGCAATCAACTTTATTACGTCGCCAGTGCTGTAGATACGAACGCCACAAATATTTCGTCCAACTCTGCCGCAATTGCAAACCATGAAACCCGGTTGAACGTTCAAGGAACCCGGATTGATGATCTCGAAAACAGGGTCGGTTCAGGGTTTGCGAATTTGCGCGATGGAATCAATGAAGGTGTTGCACTCGCTGCGGCTCTGCAGGCCCCATATGTTGAACGTGACCGACGTTTTGCGGTGCGGGGCTCAGTTGGCCATTACAAGGGCGCTGTTGGTCTTGGAATGTCAGCTGCGCTGCGAGTTAACACCCATTGGTCGGTAGATGCGGGTGTTTCTTTTGGGGTAAAAACCGGTTCCGCCGTCAGCACAGTCGGAACGCAGTTTTCTTGGTAAACGAACTCAATGATTGAATGGTTTGACGGGCGCTGTCTGGGGATCATGAAATAGATACCCCATGCCCACCAACAGCAGACGCCACAGCGAATGCTGGTATTGCTTGTCATTCCCGTTGAAAATGTTGATGGGAGTTTTCCGTCATGGTGCCATCTCCACTTTGGATTTCCTCTCATCAATGAAGACCGCTTCGCCCTCGACATCGCGAAGAGAAAGCGGAACCGGCGCATACATCATCACCGCTTGGTGGATGATTTCAGGAGATGTTTTGAAATAACGGAAAGGGCAGGATTTGGTCATGCAGGCAGGTTGGATCGCTGTCGAACCGGCCTCAAGCAACTTTACTCTGACACTGCCAATCCACTCCCGCATTTGGATATCGCCGGTTTTGAAGAGTGCCAGCATTTGTGGTAAAGAGGTTTCGTAGCTGGTTCTCGGAATATCTGCTTCGCAATATAAGAGACTTTCAGCGCGGATATTAAGAGACTTTTGGCCAAGGAGATGACCGCTTTCACCGGGTGTGTGCAAGACGGGTTGCCATGGGCAAGAAACCAGCCTTATGCAGAATGCGGAACTGTGGATATATGTCATGACTATGGAAACCTTGCAGGAACTGCGGCGCTTAACGACGGAGCTGCCTTCATCCCAAATGCTTGAGCTTCTCATCAAGGAGAAATTTCCCAAAGGGGTCGTTGTCACAGCGTCTCTGAAATCACCCAGTGTTGTGGTTTTGAAAATGATTTCGGAAATTGACCCTTCGACACCGGTGATTTTTTGTCATCCGCAACAAGTCTTCCCTGAAAGTAAGAAATATCGAGAAGAGTTGATCAAATTGCTTGGTTTGAGCAATGTAAAAGTCATGACCCGTGGAGACCCTTTGACAGGAAAACATGCATTTGAACGATATGAGCGTCTATTGAGTGAAGCAACGAATAGTGCTGGTTCAAGTCAAGAAACCATTCACCTTCACGACACGCTGTCACCCTACAAGTGCTGGATTAAGGCTGTTTATCACGAAAAACCCGTCGGAACGGGCCCACACAGGGTAAATGTGCACGGAGGAATGGTCATCGTTGATGCCTTGCGGCGACGGACGACCGAGATGGTTGACCGTTTTATGCAAGAGCACGGTTTACCGCACCATCCCAAAATCAGACGACATAAAAAACCGGTTCAAATCAACCCTTCAAGTACGCCGGACGTTGGCAGCTACTATTAGCGCGATTTTTAAAACTGAACATTTCATGCAACAGATACCAGAGAAATGTACTGCCTTTCTTACCTCAAATTTGTTTGACGAAAAAATCTCATAAAATGGCATTGACCGAAGTATTGTTGATGAACGGAAACTGTGTAAGTTAGACATGTCAATGCGCAGGTGACTGATTCAATAAAGGAACGGTAATGGTATTACTTGTACCGCCACACAATTCAGAAACAGTCAAATCTCTATTGTTGCCAGAGAAGGAAAGGGCGGAGGAACTCAAGCGGGCTGAGGGGCTCAAAAAAGTTCCTTTGGACAGCCGCGCGGTCTCGGATGTTTTTATGCTGGCAATGGGCGCCTATACACCGCTCGAAGGTTTCATGGGCGAACGTGATTGGCGCGGATCGTGTCAAGATATGAAGCTCGCCGATGGGACGTTTTGGCCAATCCCGATAACGCTTCCTGTCGAAGAAGAAATCGCTGATGGCATTCAGGTTGGCGAAAACATTGCCCTGGCAGATGCACAATCTGAAGAAATCCTTGCGATCATGCGTGTCAGCGAAAAGTACAAAATCGACAAAAACACGGAAGCCGAACAAGTCTATCGAACCCGGGATCCAAGCCATCCTGGCGTTGCAAAAGTCCTTGAGCAGGGAAGCGTAAATCTCGCGGGCAGTGTTTCTGTTTTAAGTGAGGGGGAGTATCCCTCGCTTTACCCTGAATTGTATATTCGCCCAACGGAAGCGCGCGCATTGTTCACCAAGTACGGGTGGTCGCGAATAGCAGCATTCCAAACACGAAATCCTATGCACCGCAGTCACGAACATCTTGCGAAAATTGCGGCGGAAGTTACTGACGGGGTTTTTATCCATCAAGTTCTGGGCAAGTTGAAAGAAGGTGACATTCCCGCTGAAGTAAGAACACGCGCCATTCAGGCGATGATCGATAACTATTTCCGAAAAGGTACCGTGATCCAGGCTGGATATCCGATCGAAATGCGTTATGCCGGCCCAAAAGAAGCACTTTTGCATGCCCTCATTCGGCAAAATTTTGGCTGCTCTCACCTTGTCGTCGGGCGTGATCATGCTGGAGTTGGCGATTACTACGGCCCGTTCGACGCCCACCATATTTTTGATGAATTGTGGGATGGAGCCCTTGTCACGCGCCCGCTCAAGATTGACATCACATTTTATTGCAAAAAATGTTCCGGAATGGCGACGGCGAAAACCTGCCCTCACGGACAGGAACACCACATATCCATCTCCGGCACTCAGCAGCGTGAGATGCTCGAAAACAATGCTGAAATCCCGCCTGAATTTAGCCGCCCAGAAGTTGTTGAGGTTCTAAAAGAGTATTATGCTGCTCAGCTTGAGAGTTCCGGATCTTGAGGTTGAGAAAAACTTGCCCAGTGATTTGGCAGTGACATGATCATAGCGCAAATTTCCGACACCCACGTTTCCCAAAATAGCGCCGACAGAACACGGCGGCTTGAGGATTTTGAGCGGACAATTGATGATATCAATGCGCTAGAAGAACAGCCTGACGTCATTGTTCACACCGGGGATATCGCTCATGACGGACTTCCCGATGAGTACGCTGCAGCTCAGGCGATTTTGGCAAAGGCCTCATCGCCGGTGTTCGTTCTTGCGGGAAACCGCGACAATAGAAAAAACCTGCAGCAGGCATTTTCTTCAAGCGGCTATTTCAAAGCGAATTCGGAGTTTATCGAATATGCGATAAATGATTTTCCAATCAAGTTGATTATGCTTGATACGTTAAGTTCTCACAGCAACAAAGGTGATTTCTGCCAGAAAAGGGCGGAAACCCTGAAACAAATGGTAAAAGCAGAAAGCGCGAAGCCCGTCGTTGTTTTTGCGCACCACCCGCCATTCGAAGCCATGGAGTGCCCCGATCCCTTCCAATTTGAAACGCAGGAAAGCATGCTGAGAATGCGCGACGCGCTTAAGGCGATTGATGGTTTGAGGGCAGTTTTTTGCGGCCATGTGCACCGGTTTGACAAGGGAGAAGTCGCAGGTATCCTTGCCACTGCGATGCCCAGCACTGCGACAGTGCTACGCAAAGGAATATACCCTGAAGGAATGCAGTTGCGGCCGGTATATCAGCTACATCGGTTTGATCCGGTTTTAGGATTTATATCGGAAACGCGAATTGTTGAAGAAAAGCAACCATTGCGCCATCATGGGTTATTGCAATGAAAAGCCCTTTGCTTGTTCCATTTGCAACTTTCAACAGATCCAGGTCGCCAAGGTGAGATAGGGCACAGTTCGTCTGAGATTGCCGAACCTCTATGCAAATTCCTTCAGTTGGTTTAGTTGATCCTGATTCAGATCGGCAACATCAAAGCATCATCAATATCGATCTCACCAGGGTCTGCCCCACCGGCTTCTATTTCTTTTTCGTCAGCATCCCGCACCGTCAGAATTTTGAGCGTGAAAACGACATCTCTGCCGCATAGCGGGTTGTTGCCATCGACGGTCAGTGTCTTGTCATCCATCCTGGTTACGATGAAATTCTGAATCTCACCTTTATCGTTCTCCATGGCGATTGTCGTGCCGATTTCGCGATATTCTTCAGGAACATTCTCGGTGCGGTCGGTAAACACCAGCGTTTCGTCTCTGGGACCAAAAAGCCGATTGCAGTCGATCGGCACATCGATGGTGTCGCCTGCAGACTTTCCCTCTAATTGTTCGGCAACTTCGGGTGCCAACACATCATTTTGGCCGTGGACATAGCCCAATGGAAATTCGATCGCAGAGAGAACCTCACCGGATTTCTGGTCGACCACCGTGTAGGTGATTTCCACAAACTTATTGTTCTGGATAGTTTCACTCATGACGTATCGAACTGCTTAAAAGATGGAGGCACCAAAAATCCTAACTTCATCGCCTTCGTGGCCGAGCACCAGTCTACCCAGCCATTCACCTTCCTTTTTGACGCTGCGCTGTCTGTAAAGAACCGATACATGTTCGCCGCGGCGGATTATACCGAGGCGGTCGAAGTCTTCAGACAGATTCCTTGTGAGCTCACTCGTCGCAAATTGCCTTCCAACCTCGATTTCATTCAGAGCGAGCTTCAGCGCCTCCGAAAACCCTTTAACAAAGTCACCGTAATTGCCCGCATTAGAACAATTGATTAGGTCAAGCCACAATGAATCGGCAAGAGCCGCTATTTCCTCATCGCTTTTCTCAACAATATTCATTTGTAGATTCACTATCCCATGAGAGGTTTGCAATCGATATCAACTGCTGGCTGAAGATCAATATTCGAACCGCTGTTTTTTGCACGCTCTAAGCGGACACCAAGCATAAATTCCATGCCAGTGCGGCTTTCATTTTAATTACCTACTTACGTTTTCCTATACTTTCGCCGCTTTCTTGGCACCGGGTTCCTCTTCGTCCCCATCAACCAGATGATAGCAAGGTGCCTTCTCCATGGTATATTCACCAGTGGCTGGATCACGGCGCGAAACCGTCAGTACGTGCCAGTTTTCATCGTCCACCTTCATAGCGTCGCCGCGATAATAGTAACCTGGCCACCGTGTCTCCTTGCGAAACAGGGTGTGTTGCGTGACGCACTCAGCGGTGCGGTGCCGATGCTTCAGCTCCCACGCCCGCAGCAGCTCATGTAGATCTTTCGCCGCCAGACACTCAAGGTCCTCTTCCATGATTTTGAGTTTTTTCAGGCCGATGTTTAAGAGCTTTTCGTTCGTCATATAGCTGACGGTCACACCCCCGCAGTATTCATCCATCAGCTTTTGCAGCCGATCCAGACCCTGCTTTGGATGGATGTAGCTTGGACTTACGGTCCCGGCCACAATTTCATTACGGTATTTCTTGTAGCGCTCTAGCGGTTTGTAAATTTCGATCTTGCGGTTTTCGATTTGTTCTTCAGACACAACGATACCGTCTGCCTTGCCATCATCTACGTACTTGCAAGCCGCTTTAGCGGCAAGACGGCCCTCGGTAAACGACCCTGACGAAAAGGCATGTGGCGTGCCTCCAACGGCATCGCCGGCGCCGAACAAACCATCAATCGTCATCATTCGATTATAACCCCAGAAGTATTCCGGGGGCGACACATCCTCCGGACCGCTTGCCCAGCCGCCTGCACCAGTTGCGTGCGAGCCCATGACATAGGGCTCGGAAGTAGTCAGTTCGGGGTTTTCATTCTTTGGGTCCACGTCAGTGGCGGCCCACAGCACCGCTTGGCCGATAGTCATTCCGAGGAAGTTTTCCCAACCGACCTCTTCAAGGTGAGGATCCTGGAATGCATGCATAGTTACCATGTGGATGGGGCCGCGGCCGGCATTAACTTCGCTGATCAGAGCATGATTGCGGAGACACGTAGGAATAGGTCTGTGTGTCAGGTGTGATAACTCCGGATCAAGGTATTCCTTGCCGACCATTTTCTGGAGTGACGGGAACCAATTGGATTCGTACTCTTCGCCCAGCCCGTTTTGTGTATAGGTTTTCAGATGCAAAAAATAAGCGCCGACCGGGCCATAACCGTCCTTGAAACGTGCCAGCACGATCCGGTTTTCCATTTGCGTCATCTTGGCGCCTGCATCGATCATAAGTCCATATGCAGACCCTGATGACCAGGGCGCGTACCAGGTACGACCGGCACCCTCACCGACCGAGCGCGGCTTGAATATGTTGGACGCCCCACCGGCGGCAACGATAACAGTCTTGGATTTGAAAACATGATAGTCACCGGTGCGAACATTGACCCCGACAGCACCTGCAATCCGGTTATCCTTTGCATCGTCCATCAGCAGATGGGTAACGCAGATCCGATTGTATATTTTGTCCGCTGATTTCTTGGCGGCCTCAGCCACAATTGGCTTGTAGGACTCACCATGAATCATAATCTGCCATCGCCCTTCACGCAGATAGGCCCCGGTTTCCGGGTTCTTCATGATCGGCAGCCCCCAGTCTTCAAACTGGTGCACCGTTGAATCAACATGGCGGGCCATATCGAACAACAAGTCTTCACGCACCAACCCCATTAGGTCGATACGTGCGTAGCGGACATGGTCCTCCGGGTTATTTTCACCCCACCGAGTGCCCATGTAACAGTTGATCGCATACAACCCCTGCGCAACGGCGCCAGAACGATCAATATTGGCTTTCTCGGCCACGATGATTTTCTTGTCTTGGCCCCAGAACCTGGCTTCCCAAGCCGCGCCACTACCGCCAAGGCCCCCTCCAACGACAAGAACATCAATGTCATCTTCGACGACGGTTTTATATGCCATCAGTAGTAAACCCCTTTTTTCATTGTCAGCCCATTGGACTGCAAGGTGTGCAAACCGTCCTCATCCATGCGGATATATTTGGGCTCACTGTATAATAACTGGCTATCGCGCATTTCTTTATCAGGGCCGGGAACTTCGGCCAGTTCAGGAATGCATGTGCCCCACGGCTTTGTTGTTATCGGCGACAAGAATTCCTTTTCCGTACCGTCACGGAACTTGACCTTCCAGGCGATCGTGCCCTTTTCTTCTTCGCGGCGCACGCGGACGCTGTGCCCCAGCGGTGCGAAGTCAGCATATCCTCGAACGTCAATCGCGAATTGCGGACAGGCTTTCACGCAGGAATAGCACTCCCAACACATGTCGGGCTCGATATTGTAAGCACGACGATACTTCGGATCGATATGCATGATGTCGGACGGGCAGATATCGACACAGTGCCCGCAGCCATCGCATCTGGTCATGTAAACGAAGGTTGGCATCAAAATTCCTCTTTATTCAAAGTATTCTTAAAAGGGCGTTTTCTAGAAGTGCTGTGGTTTTTCACGCTTAATGCCCAGCCCCATGTTAAGCGGCGCATCTTTCAACAGCTCCATGGAGTGCCTGTCACGGTCTGCCGGGTCTGTTCTGTCAGCCGGTTTGGGCAGGTTGTCCAGGGAGCCGTCAGCTTTGGCGATCCGCTTTTGGAAAGCCGCAGCAGGTTTAAAGAACATGTGGGCGAACTTCGACCACAACACTCCGCCAAAAAGAACCACGCTTGAAAGAATGAACAGCCCCAGGAAAATAGTACTCCATCCATTCAAGCCATTTGCTTGTGATATGGACCAGAGCAGCGCAAACAGTGTCGTCGCCAGCAGCGAAAGAATGAACAGATCCGCGCGCACGACGCGGTACCATCGATTGCCTTCTGCCGCCACATCAACCCGGATAAAGAACCAGAACCAAAACCCGCCAATACAAACCATCAACGCGCCGACGTGCCACAAAAGAGGCCACACTAGCGGCGTCGACGCCACCGAGGTTGGGTAGAAAAACACCAGAATAAAAGTGGCGACAACAAAACACACAAAACCATACATTGTGAGAAGATGTGCCAATCTTCGCTTTGGATTGCAGAACTCCGCTGATGTCAGGACGTCAACAGCAACGGTCTGAACTGCGATCGAACCCACTTGCGCGCTATCGAGAGATCTGACGCGCGCTTCCTTTGCCTTTTGGGCGTTATCAAAGAAGAATTGGGCGCTTTTTTTGTGCAATACATCAATAATAGTTCCGAACACTACAAGTAAAAGCATCACAACAACAAAGCTTTGAAAAAATGCTTCCGGTATTGTGCTCGAAAGTGTAGCAAAAGGGTTCATCATAAAACTCACAATCATTTGCTCCAATTAGGCTTTCCCCAGCCAACTAAACCTAGCGAGCAATGGTTCAAACTTACTAGTTTGCACGAGATAAAACAGACGGTTGACTAGCCTTTACTGCGCAATGACGCCTATGGTTGTTTCGGGGTTTTGTATTTCACTTCTTTATGAAAAGGTTCCCAGATTGTTTCATACCCGACAAAGCCCTCTTTTGTAGGCTTCATCTGGCGTGTCTTGAAACAGCGCGACTCTCCTTCGGGAACTTTCTGTATGCTCTTTTTGTCGCTCATGGATACCCTCATCAATGGCAATCGAAAACTGCGCAGCATGTCTTTTAAGAGTACTTAATTTAATCATCGAAATGCAACAAAAATTGTTCCCTGCTCCCAAGTCGCCAACGCAAGCGACGAATGCAACGCTTTTAATCTGCGGGATCAGTCCAAAGATTTCTATCCACTCATGCTGTCTGCTTTATGCTCCTTTGGCACGGCCAAAGTGGGCATTGTTGAAAGACGATCTATTGCATTGTGCCGCGAATGATCTTGGCGATTTCGTCGTAACCGCGAGACACAGCGTGTTGCAAAGGTTTAACGCCGTCCCGATCACCAATTGAAATGTCAGCGCCTGCTTCGACCAATACTCTCACAGTCTCAATATGATTAGAGCCACCATCGCCCAGCACAACCGCTTCTATCAGCGCGGTCCAGTTCAAATTGTTGACGTGATTGAGCGGCGCGCCTGCCTTGACCAATCGCTTGACAACTTCATGGTGACCGAGATGTGCAGCAGCGATAAGTGCGGTACCGTGATAGATGCTTGTGATCAGGCCAGGATCATTTCCAACTTCGATCGCAAGCGAGACCAGTTCCGGGTCGTTGGCGACTGCAGCAATTGTAACCACATCATAAATACCCATTTCTAGGGCGTTCATGTCAGCACCTGCTTCAGCCAGAGAACGAACAATCTCGTCATTCGAGGCAAATGCCGCGATATGGGCAGGCGTTCGGCCATAACTGTCGCGTTCATCCAGAGCCGCACCATCAGCAATCAACTTTTTCAAAGTCACCAGATCGTTTTCGTGTGCTGCTTTTTGCAACCCGATGTAATTGTTGATTTCAGTAGCGGTAGGTGCGCGCTGAGCCCATGCCTGGTGCGAAAAGGAAAAGACTAACAACGAGAACAGGGCAAATAGTTTTGTACTAATGGGAAACATAATATCAATCCTTGAGAATGGCCACGTTGACGGTCCTGTCAGAATAAAGCTGGCGGACACCAGCGTAACGCAATTCAACCTATCTGTATGACCAATTCCCGCGCGTTCCATTCTTACCGGAACACTCGCGCTTTCGGTGTCGCATGCCTATGCGCAGGAATTATCCCGCAATCCGGACGTTGTGGTGATTGGTGCAGGGTCTGCCGGTATTGCAGCCGCGCTTACATTTATTGAGGAAGGCAAATCTGTTGTTGTCATGGAAGCTGCAGACCGCATTGGCGGGCGTGCTTGGACTGGCAGCGGCCATGTCAGCTATTGGCGGCTATCGATTGAACCCACAGGTCTTTTCAGACATTCCAATGGTTCCTAGCACAGCCTGAATGCAGATGTGTGTTTCCTGAAGTAACAATGGTGGCACACTGAAACAGCAAGGGATTTGTGTGCCAAAGGTGCGCAACCAAGTAGATTTTAAATCAAAAGGTTCCTTTCTGCAGAATCCAAATTCAAAATGTGCTTTAATTCTATAGCCGCGCAAAGTGCGGTCAGAGACAATTGGGAAATTGACTGGTAGTCTGCAAGCTTAAAGCGTTCAAATAAAAGCAACGTATTGAAACCTGGAAGGTGTAGATATGCCAACTCAATCCAATGCCGTCCCCAAAAAGCTAAGAGAAATACATAATCATCATTTCGATTCTACTATTTGGAATGATTTCAAGTTTCGCGAGGACGACATAATAATTGCGACTTATGCCAAGTCCGGGACAACCTGGCTGCAACAGATACTCAGCCAATTGATATTCAATGGCGAAGAAGGACTTGGCGTGGCTGAAATGTCACCCTGGATGGACCTGCGTCTCCCACCGAAAGATATCAAGCTTGCCGAAGTGGAGGGGCAAATCCACCGTCGATTCCTCAAAACACATTTGCCGGTTGATGCGCTGGTGATGTCGCAGAAGGCCAAATACATTTATATCGGCCGCGACGGACGCGATGTGCTCTGGAGTTTATACAACCATCATGTCAATGCTAATGCCGCCTGGTATCAAGCGCTAAATGACACACCTGGACGAGTTGGGCCACCCATTGACCCTCCAGGAAAACCGGTCCGTGAGTATTTCCTGGATTGGCTGGATCAGGATGGTTTTCCGATCTGGTCATTTTGGGATAATGTCAGTACCTGGTGGAAAATCCGTAATTTATCAAATGTACTGATGGTACATTTTGCCGATCTGAAGGCAGATATGCCCGCAGAAATTCGTCGGATAGCAGATTTTCTGGAAATTCCCATTGATGAAAACAAATGGGATCGGATCGTCGAACATTGCACATTTGGCTACATGAAGGAAAATGCATCTCAAAGCGTGCCGTTGAGCGGTGCATTTTGGGACGGAGGTGCGGAGACATTTATTCATAAGGGAACGAATGGACGCTGGCGAGACATCCTCACTGCGGAAGACATATTACGTTATGAAAAAATGGTGCTTACTGAGCTTGGGCCAGAATGTGCAGATTGGCTGGCAAATGGTAGCGCGGATTAGATCACCAGCTAAGAGCAGATGATCCCTCAGCGTGGCCACTCTGTCGCGCAATTATCCAGCAAAAAACGTCTTTTAGAGGCAATATGAAACATAGTTCCTGTGTCAGTTCTTTGTCTCTGCAACATCCGCACCCCAATATCTACAAACCAGTTTACCTTAGATCAGGTCTGCTTGGGGCTTTTTCCGTTGAAAAACTCGCCAACTGAACGGGAGTGAAAGGGGTTTTGTTGATTGAGGGCGAGGTTCGGCGACAAACGACTGTTCCGCGATAACTTGGAATGCTAATTGACGTGCTCCAGATCAATATCAGCGCGGGTTTTGGCTGCGTTTTTATCGACGTATGTAAGTTCGATGGTTCGGAAATCACCGTAGAGAGTTTGCAAGAAATCTTCGGATTGATTTGGGCAGGGGATGTCAGATCCCAGAAAATTTATCATCGACGTCGGCAATATAATCTCTTTCGGCACACCATGCCATCCACTCTGCATAACCGGCATGGCACCTTTCAAAAGTTGTCTTTCTAGGACGGGTTGGCCGTTGTTTGTGGCATGTCTGTAGGTGACAAGGTCGAGTCGGATTTCACCGCGCATTCGGTTGCGTTCCCAGCGAAATGGCCATGATTGCGGGCGGTCGTAAGAAATGGTCAGAAACGTTTTGTTTTCAAATATATCGACATAGTAACCGTCCTCCGAGCCGCGTTGAGATATGGTGTCACAGAGCGTTTCCCAGGTCGTATCATCGTCAAGCAAAACGGATATATCGATATCATCCTCCCAGGCCAGAAGCGCACCGTTTTCCCGCACAGCACCTAAGAGCGTGCCGCCATCGATCCAGTGAATGGCACCCATATCTCGTAAGCAACCGGTCACAAACTGGCGCAGGTCCGCAATGTGCTCACGGCAACAGGGTGGGGTATTCAAACCGAGACGGTGGATGTAGTGGCTGAGCGGGCACGGCAGGGAGTTCTTGGTGCAGCCAAGCCAGTTGACACCACCATTAGGCGATATTTCCAACTCCCTGATGGAGTGTTGTTTTGCAAAACTTTCTATGTTGCCCTTTGCCTGCGTCTGCAGAACCAACAGATCACTGGCATCAACCGGATATGATTTCCTCTCGGTGCTTTTGCGCCGGAGAAACCACGCCAACTCGATTGCCATTGCTGTTACCAGCATTCCTAGTAGCCTGGCATCCGGCAGCACATATCCAGCGAGAATAGCAGGTGGGATCATCCACAAACCTGCATGTTCGCCATGCTTTGCAAAAAACTCAACAACCGGCCGCGGGGCGCCCGGCAGAAAGGCAATAGCAGGTGCTGCAATGATACCGAACAAGCACGCCATAAATCCGGCAGCCAAAACCAAGGCGAACAAACTCAATCCGTGAGGTGAAAATGAGACAAACGCAACTGTGGCAAGTGCCAGTCCTGCCGTTATCAAAGATGAAGAGCGGGTTGGAGGATACCAATTGCGCCAATACCGCAACAAGCGGACAAGTGACACATAAGTCAAAAAATACAAACTCGCGGCAATCAACGCGGCGACAAATTGGTTGTTGGCGGGAAACTCAATCTCAATCATGGTGTCAGCACCAAACTTGGGCTTTTGTTTTTGAGGATCATGCCGGCCAGACTGCGATCGTCAATTGCCTTTGAAATTCGCGGCAATATCTCGCTATTGGCACGTTCCATATCGACGGCGAAATCGATTTCAATCCATGGCATGCCTGTTATGTCTTCGAAAGCGAATGTGCCACGCGGCGATGTCAGCAGAACGTCGCGGATCGTCTCCTCATAGGGCTCATTCTGGCGTCCCTGACGAAGACTGAGGTCGGTTTGAAGCATGATCTGCTCGGCGATTTCGGCAGAAAACTTGAAAAATCCCACCGATTCACCACAAAAATCGAACTCGGCGCTCAACCATTTACGAAACTCGACAATCTCGCCATCGCGGACGCAAATTTTGACTGGTTCATCGCCGGGAACGAAAGCCCGATCAATAAGCAAACAGTTTTGATGCCGGGAATTGACGAGACATTCCACCAAGCATTCATCATAAAGAACGTCAGCGTCCATGAGAAGAACAGGCTCGCCACAACAGATTTCATCGCGAAGTGTCGACAACGTAACGATATTGCCTTGATCGTAATCCTTATTGAACACGGTCCGCACAAAACTCTGTGCACCCAGGGTCTCGATCTCCCGCTGGATGTCATCGTGATGGAAACCTACGCCGAGCACCAGTTCGCTGATCTCTTGCCGCCGGAAGATATCGATATGACGTTCCAGCAATGATTTGCCGTCAAAACGCAGTAAGACTTTGGGGACAGCATCTGCAGTTGCATGCCCAAGTCTGGCGCCAATGCCGGCGGCCAACATAACGACTTTCATATTTTTCTCCAAAATAGCACCTCGCGGCGGCGCTTGACCGGCACAGCGCCCGCGGCCAGTTAGGCTCCCGGGTCTGCCTGTTTATCGGTGCTGTAGATAACAGAGGATTGGACGAATGCTATCAGTGTAGCCTATAATACCACTCTTGGCTAACTTTGCTGAAATCTCCGTGGATCAGCATTGAATGCGGGTTTGTCAGATCAAGCCAAACCCATCAGGTCTAGCGAATTCAAAAAATGTTGTTTTGTGGCATTGAATGATATTGTTCATCTGGAGACACCACCGCCTCGACAATTGCTGGCTACCGCACCACTGTGACAACGCCTTCAAGAACGATGTCTAGAATATCGTCGCGGAGCTGGCCGTTAAACAATTTTCAGTTTGGCTCTATCAATTGACGGCCTGGCACCCCATATACAGTTTGTACGTACTTGCATTTGTTTTGCGCTACCTGAAATAGCCGTTTTCCGACTGGATCGGATATCTCCTGACAATGTGAACGTTAAACCAACCGCGCTTCGAATGATGCGGAGTGCGAAATATCAATCATTGTTTCAAAGGAACATGCTATGCCTACAGGTACTGTAAAATTTTTCAACGCTGCAAAGGGCTTCGGATTCATTGAGCCCGAAGACGGTTCAAAAGACGCATTTGTCCATATTTCAGCAGTAGAGCGTGCCGGTCTCGGAACGCTCAATGAAGGACAGAAAGTTACATATGACGTAGAAGCCGGTCGCGATGGCAAAATGGCGGCCGAAAACATTTCCGTCGTCGACTAGGGTCCTGACCCTAATTCAATATTAGGCCACGCCCGGCTAGATCCGGGCGTGGCCTCTAGAAATTGCCTTAAACCAATTTTCCTCTGACAGTGACAACGCCCCAGATTTTTTTGCTCGGGCGGAATTCTGTGTTTCCCGCTTCAAACTCATTCCCACGCCATCGTTAAAGCGTAACCCCCTGGCGGCGCTATCAACTTGGCGATCCCGTTACAAAGGGTCTAGTAAGTCGGATTGTCGAGCTGCGGTGGTGCCACTTGATGTGCCATTTCGCGGAAACTTGTCACAGTCGCTTTCGCCCCCTCCTCAACAAATCGCGCGTCTGAACCAACAGTGACCAGCGAAAATCCTGCATTCACCATTTGCATTGCGTAAGTTACGCTTCCGCAATGAATGCCACAGGGGATTTGCCTTTCGCGACAACTCTTTTGAATTTTGGCGATAAGCTCTACCATTTGTGGTTCCTTCCGGTCGAAACCGGGTGGAAAACCGTGTGATAGGGAAAGGTCCGCCGGGCCGATATAGATGCCGCCAAGGCCGGGGACAGACAGAATTTCGTCAAGATTATCAGCAGCTTCGCGAGTCTCGATCATGGCAAAGGGAACGACCTCCCTATTCGCTGCATCAACGGTGTAATCGGGCTGCGCGAGACGGGCGCGCACAGGCCCAAAACTGCGATCACCATCTGGTGGATAGCGGCACGCGGAAACCAATCGCGAGGCGTCGGCTGCCGTGTTGATCATTGGTGCGATGATGCCCAGTGCGCCCGCATCCAACACACGCATGATCGCAGCCTCATCCAACCAGGGGACGCGCACAATTGGTGCAGCACCGGACTTTTCGATGACAGGAAGGATAGTCAGCAAGTCTGCGTAATCGGTTGTGCCATGCTGCATGTCAACTGTCAGCGCATCCCAGCCCGCTGCCGCCATGGCTTCAGCAGACAAAATAGATGGCACTGCAATCCATCCGTTAATGGCTGATCGACCGTCTGCCCAGCATTGGCGCAAAGGGTTATGGAATCCGCTCATGCTTTATCTCCACATCATGTGGGTTAATTTGGTGTTTTGATAGTCTTTGATGGCCTCGCGCCCACCTTCACGCCCCATTCCTGAGTAATCTACGCCACCAAAGGGCGCTTCAGCATGAGCCACCATAAGGGTGTTCACCCCCACCATTCCAGCGTGAAGCTCCCGGGACAACCGCTCGGCTTTTTTATGACTGCCGGTGAAGGAATAAGCGGCTAGTCCGTAAGGTGTGCTGTTCGCCCTCGCGACAGCTTCGTCGAAGTCCTTGAACCGCGCTATCGGTGCAACCGGGCCAAATGGCTCTTCGTGCATTATGTCCGCATGATCCGGCACGTCCATCAAAACCGTAGGTTCCAGGAAATAACCAACATTGCGATTATCGGGACGCCTTCCTCCGGTTTTAAGACAAGCACCTTTTCCAACAGCATCCTTGATCAGCCTTTCGACTTTCTCGCGCCCGCTGTCCAAAGTCAGCGGTCCCATTGTGGTTTGCAGGTCCATACTGTCTCCTAGGACAAGCGCTTTTGCCTCCGCGACAAACGTGTCAACGAAACGATCTGCCACACTGTCTTCCACATAGAAGCGGTTCGGGGCGATGCAGACTTGCCCGGCATTGCGGAATTTGAAACCGGCACACTGTACCGCAGCTGCTTCGACGTCGCTGTCGGCACAGATGATCACAGGGGAATGGCCACCCAGTTCCATCGAACACCGTTTGACGGTGTCTGCCGCTTGCGCCATCACAATTTTTCCGACGCGTGTCGACCCGGTAAGCGAGATTTTGCGAACTTCGTCTGCGTCCATGATTGTCGGAGAAATGCTTTCGGCATAGCCCAACAGGAATTGCACAACGCCGGCAGGGGCACCGCCCGCAACACAGGCTTCGGCAATCAAAGTGGACGTGAGTGGTACCTGCTCAGAGGGGCGAACGATAATCGGGCACCCGGCGGCAAGCGCAGGTGCAATCTTGCGAACCGGCAGATTGACTGGAAAGTTCCAGGCTGTAAATGCCGCACAAATTCCTACAGGTTCCGCCTCAATCATCAAACGCCCGCCCTGGCGGGACGGGATAGTGTCGCCAAAGAGACGTTCGGCCTCTCCTGCATACCATTCAAACTGCTCAACGGCTGCACCCACTTCGCCAGCAGACTGAGAAATGGGCCGCCCGATTTCAAGTGATAGCGCCTCAGCGATAGCATCTGTGCGAGCTGCCAGTTCCCTGGCAATTGCGCGAAGAATAAACCCGCGTTCCCAGCCATGGACCGCCGACCAGCTTTTCAATGCAGCTCTGGCATGGCCCAGTGCTTCGGTGACCTGTTTTGGCCCGCAGGCGGGTTGGGACCAAAGCACTTCCCCGTTGCACGGATTGCGAACGTCGATCGGATCGTGATCCGTTTCGGTTCGAAATTCACCGCCGATCAGAATTTTAGGTTGCGTGTCCGTCATTGCAGTCCTCACAGTCAAAGTATATCTGGTTCAGGCACCGAGGCACCGAAACCTGTTTCTAAAAAGTCAAAATCGCACCCCTGGTCGGCCTGCATCACATGGGTTGCATAAACCCAGCCATACCCTCGCCCAAACCGTAAGGTGGGAGGCGTCCAAGAGGCCCGTCTGCGATCCAGTTCCTCGACGGGAACCTCCAGGTCAATTCGCCCTTTGGGCACATCGACTGAAACTATATCCCCTGTCTCAATCAAGGCTAACGGGCCACCGACGTGCGCCTCTGGTGCGACGTGCAAAATACAGGCTCCATAACTGGTTCCACTCATCCTGGCATCGGAGATGCGCAACATATCGCGTACGCCGGCTTTCAGAAGCTTTTGCGGGATCGGCAGCATGCCCCATTCCGGCATTCCCGGCCCGCCCTGTGGCCCCGCTCCACGCATCACGAGTATGGTGTCGGCGGTGACGTCCAGATTAGGGTCATCAATGCCAGTTTTCATCTCGGCATAACTGTCAAACACAAGACAGGGGCCTCGGTGTTGGTGCAATCTTGGTTCTGCGGCAGATGGTTTCATGACGCACCCGTCAGGGGCAAGGCTGCCACGCAGAACGGCCATGGCAGGTGCAGTTGAAACAGGATTGTCGCGAGAACGAATGACATCTGGAAGGTGGTTTTTGGCCTTGCCAATGGCTTCTCCCAAAGGGGCACCTGAGACCGTGAGCGCCTGATGATCCAGCAAATCGCTCATTTCGGCCATCAACGCGTTGAGGCCCCCGGCATAGTAGAAATCTTCTATAAGATAGGTGTCACCGGATGGCCGGATATTGGCAAGCAACGGAACACGCCGCCCGGCAGCATCGAAATCATCCAGCGTCAGTTGATATCCGGCCCGGCGAGACAACGCCATCAGGTGAATTATCGCATTCGTCGAACATCCCATCGCCATGGCCACCGCCAACGCATTGTCGAATGAAGCCCGTGTCAGAATTTTTGAGGGTTTCAGGTCTTCATTCACCATCTCGACGACGCGCCGTCCAACGGCTGAGGACATCCGTATATGGTTTGCATCAGCTGCAGGGATCGAAGATGCACCGGTCAGGCACAGGCCAAGCGCATCGGCTATCGCGGTCATGGTGCTGGCCGTGCCCATTGTCATGCAATGCCCATAAGAGCGCGCAATACCGGCCTCGACCGCCTGCCATTCCTCGTGGCCGATGTTTCCAGCCCGACGTTCGTCCCAATACTTCCACGCGTCTGAACCAGAGCCCAGGACTTCGCCGTTTAGATTGCCGCGCAGCATGGGCCCGGCGGGAAGAAAAATTGCCGGAAGATCCATACTGATAGCGCCGAGCAAAAGACCTGGCGTAGTCTTGTCGCACCCGCCCATCAGCACCGCACCATCGACCGGATGAGATCGCAGCAGCTCTTCGGCTTCTATGGCCAAAAGATTGCGATAGAGCATCGTCGTGGGTTTCATGAAGTTTTCGCTCAATGACAGAGCAGGAAGTTCGACCGGGAAGCCCCCGGCCTGCAATACGCCACGTTTGACGTCTTCGACCCGATGACGAAAATGCGCGTGGCACGGGTTAATATCCGACCACGTGTTCAGGATGGCGATCACAGGCCGCCCGTTCCAGTCATCTGCGCCGTAACCCATTTGCATTAGTCGCGAGCGATGCCCGAAGCCGCGCAGATCATCGGTGTCAAACCACCGCGAAGATCTGAGTTTGCTCATTGTGACGCCGTGACCCCGCCATCAACATAGACCACCTGGCCGGTCATATAGCTTCCTGCAGGTGCTCCGAATGCTATAATCTGACCCACTACATCAGATGGAGCTCCGATCCGGCCCAGCGGATTCCGTTCCAGAATGAAGTCGCGAAATTCGTCTTTCTCAAGGTGCGTGCGAATGCGTTCAGACTGAATGAAAGTAGGCGCTACACCGTTCACCGTAATATTGTGAGGGGCCAGCTCCATGGCGTGCTGCTTGACCAACATCACAAGACCGCCTTTGGTCGCGCAATAAGCCGAGTAACCGCGGCCACGCAGGGCAAGCTGAGAGCGCACCGAAAGCAGGTGGATTTGCCTCCCACCTTCACCACGGGCAATCTGATCTTTGGCCACCGCCTTGGCAAGAAACATCGCGGATTTGAGGTTCACCTGATAGATTTCGTCAAATGCTTCTTCGGTGACATCCATCAGGCTTTGTTCGCGTTGAATCCCAACGCAATTTACCAGTATATCAATACCTCCAAAGTCCTGGATTACAGCCTCGGTTGTGGCATTGATTGATCTCACCTGGCGGGCATCCAGATGCAGAGCAATGGCATCGCCACCGGCATTGCAAATCGCATCGGCCAGGGATGCCGCGCGCTGTGTGTTTGGCCCTGCTATAGCCACGCGTGCGCCGTGTCGCGCAAACCCCCATGCGGCAGCCTCGCCAATGGCGCCATAGCCGCCGGGTATAAACACGCGCATGTCTTTGACACAAAACAGGTTGTCCAACGACTTCGGCTCAATTTGCGGGGTGAGAGTTGAGTTTGATGCGGTCATAGGTCCACGACCTCCACGCCTGCTGCCCGATAAACGCTTTCCATCAACCTCAGCGTTTCAAGGTTATCAAGTCGGTCTGTTTCAAACGAAGTCCCGTTGACGACCCCCGCCACAAATGCGGCTATGGTGGTGTCGAAACACTCCTGATAGCGGCCGATCAGATCAACCTCAATTTTCGAGGCCTCGTCCCCAACGACAAACACCGTGTTGTAATCCATCATGATTGTGCCTTTTGTGCCAATCACCTCCAGCCGGTCTCCGTGCAGATCGGGATAACCCGGAGCGCAAATGCATCCGTCAGCAGTCGCGATCAGTCCATCCGCTCTTTCCATAAGGATTGAAGCGGTGTCCTCACCTGGCAAACCTTCAGCCAGCCGGTTGAGGCGAGCTGCGACAACTTTCAAAGGCCCTGCAATGGCGCGCAGCACATCGAGGTGGTGGATCATCGTTTCAAATACGAGATTGCGTTTGAAGCCCTTCAGATAGGGTTGCCGTTCGACCAGAAACGGCTCTTGCCCCTCGCGGGGGCACAACCCCTGGCCACGACACATGATGCCAATATGGCGAACGTCGCCGATGCGTCCTTCATCAATCCAGTCGCGCACTGTCATGTAGTGAGGCCGGAAGCGATAGTTTTCGTGGATCATGAACCGGACGCGATCACCCACATCCGCGATCAGCGCTTCGGCTTCCGCGACAGTCTCTGTCATCGGCTTTTGAAGCATGACATGAATACCGTGATCTGCGGCCATGCGCGTCATGGGAGCATGCGCCCCGACTGAGGCCGCAATGTCCACCAGTTCAAAGCCGCCATCGGCAAACATGTCAGCAGGGTCGTCATAGACGCGCTCTATGCCAAACTCCTGCGCTCGCGCTTCAGCCTTTTCACGATCTACATCGCAAACAGCCACAACCTTGATACCCGAAGCGCGCCAGGCACGCAGATGGAAGGGGCTAATCATTCCTGCGCCCACAAGCGCCGTCCGCATTTCACTATTGGAGTTTACATCAGTCATCATTGCCATACCCATAGAGCCACACAGAACCGTTTGGTGAAGTCGTCCTGAGAGAATGCGGCGTGTCTCTGGGAATCCAAACCATATCGCCGGCCTCACACTCTGACGTCTCGTCACCTACCACGATTGTTATTTTTCCTTCAGAAACAATTACATACTCGTCCGTTGCATGAACAAAATCGTTCCATTCCTGCCCGGGCGGATCGCGGAAAATGCCAAAGCTGAATCCGCGTGCGCGCCATTCCTGTTCAATCGAGGTGTGATCCACTGGAGCGGCATAAGCTGATTTTTCAAACGTTCTTCTCATGCCGCCACCTCTTCCAGAAGAAGTTTGCCAAGATAGTTCTGCACATCTTTTTTGGAGATCAGATCAGCATAGTCGTTATGTGTTGTGACTATACCGCTTTGAACGAAAATGAAACTTTCACAAACTTCCTGAAGGATTTCGAGGTGGAATTTCTCGTTCGGATGAACGCAGAGAAAAACCAACCTTCCTTCGTCGCGAAGCTTGCGGAAGAAATCCAGCATAAAGCCGATGTAACCGTCTTGCGTATTGAATTGTGGTTCATCAAAGAGATGCACCAGAGGATACTCACACCCGGCGGGTTGCAGGAGTGCATTCGGTTTCAGGCTTCTGAAATGGCGCACCTGATAGGACTGGTGATAGTGAATGGCGAGCCGGTCGCGCTGATCGGTGCGGACGTCGTGAATATTCTTGCCATCGACCAGAACGCTGCCGCTTGTCGGGTTGTTCGATCCGGTGATCAGCTCGAACAAGGTCGTCTTGCCCGAACCGTTCGGTCCCATCAGGCCAACTATACCCGGACCCTCGATGCTGAAATTTGCGCTCAGACTAAATGTTGGCGTCCGCGAGAATAGGCCATTTGTGTAAACCTTCTCAAGATTTTTGGCTTCAAGCATCATGGTTCATATCCCGATCAAGCGCTGCCGCAGAGCG
>CAJQND010000289.1 GCA_905479595.1 uncultured Hyphomicrobiales bacterium | reverse complement strand
AGAAGTAATGGCACGAACCAACGCTTCAACTGCTCCACCAACAGACCCAATGGCCACTTGCCCAGGCCTGGTCTTACGCGCAGGTGCACCGCTGACCAGAACAATGGAACCGTCATTGCTCAAATGCTCGGCCCCAAAGCGCACAACATTGGCATAGCCCCAGAGCTTATCGAAAGAAGCTTTATATCCGTCCATATCCATTTCCAGGAACGGGCCGATTGCCCGCGAACCGCCGGTTGCAGCACTAACAAGAATGTCAAAGGGCGCGCACTCTTTCAGCAATGCCTGCACGGCATCGCGATCGAGTACGTCACATTTTTTCAATGTAATTCCGTCCGGCACATCGCCAGCTTTGTCCGGATTGCGGCTAACGGCAATCACGTCTGCACCCAGTGCGACAAGCCGCTTTGCTGCAGCAAGCCCGATACCTGAAGTTCCGCCAAAAATTACTGCTTTTTTTCCTGCTACGTCCATTGTTTTCCGTCCTTCGTTTCAATCGTTAAAAATTCGCATTTTCTCGCTTCTGTACCATATTCAGCGAGATTGTCCGCCCGGGTTTCACCGGTCGGGAACAAACCTGTTTGGATCCGGCATGTGAGATGGCAGAGCCCTTTGCAGGGTTCTGGCAACGTCGATCACATAATCATTGCCCGCCTTTGGATACCGCTGCGCCGAGCACAGATAGTGGGCGATGCCAGGCAAATTTACTACCCGGTCATGCAATGCCTCCAAATGGGGTAAGCTTGCAAGGATATCCGGACACCATTCGAGATAAGAGTTCAGGGCTTCAACCAGGACAACATCGGCGAAGGTAATGCGCGTCCCCGCACATAGGCCAGAACCATTTCCGTCCAGTCGCGCCTCAAACCTTGGCCCAAATTTTTCAATTCGTGACCGCAGTGCTGCTATTGCGACTTCCCTGGTCGGCTGAAACGCAGCCTGCATCGCTGTCTCTGCAAAGTCGGCAACGGCTCCAGCAATCATGTCACACCAGAGAGCATCGTCGTCAGTTTCACCGTAAAATCCACCACGCCGGGCCAGATAACGGATCATCGCAGACGACTGGCTGAGGTTCAGTCCATCAACTTCCAGCAAGGGCATCTGATCGAATGGCAGCTTCCCGGTTGCACGCAACGCTGCCAGTGCTTCCGGCGTTTCGACCGACACATTTTCAAACGCGATCTGATTGACCGCCAGCATCCACCGCGTGGTTTCAGCGCGCCCACGACCATTGAAATAGTGAAGCTTTGTTATGTCTGCTTGATCGTCGAATTGCATCGGTTTACCAGCTTAAAAAAATCAACGTTTGCATTTGCCACAAACAGGTTCATCGGATGAAACGTTTTACATAGTCCGCACCGAGGCCAACTTTTTCAAAATGGGCTCGGCACATGTCGATCTTGGTGAAGACGTCTTCATACCCCAAATGTTTGCCGTATGGGTCAACATAATACATCACGCCATTTACCTGGAAGTAGGTAATCATTTCGTCCACGTCATCCGGCACAACCAACGTGTGGGTTTCTCCGGGCGGTTCATAGACATAGCTGCCCTCGTTGGCGACCCAGTCATGCTCAAGATAGTGCCAATGCCCCTTCAACACGAAACCATGCACAGCATTGGGGTGTCGGTGACGGGACAAAACGCCAGATTTGGTAACCTTCAGCATGTTCATCCAGTATCCTTGCGACACATTCAGGCAAAGGGGTCGAAAAAACACGTGCTCGGTCTGTTGCACCCACATGCGATCGTCGTTTTCTGACAAGGCGTCAGGAACAACAATTTCCGGCAGCGCATCGGGCGGCATCGGCAACTGATAAGGTGTGCGGGGGTTTTCGTCTGTTTCTACAACGGGCATCAGAAAATCCTTTCAGGCTTACATCGCGGCATAACCGCCATCTACATTCAGTATCGTTCCAGTGATGAACCCGGCTCCGGGGCCCGCCAGAAAAAGAGTTGGGCCGATTAAGTCTTGCGGGGTGCCCCATCGGCCCATCGGGGTGCGCTCTAACAACGTTCTGGACCGCGCCTCATCTTCACGCAAACCTTGCGTCAAAGGCGTCTCGATCCAGCCGGGTGCCAGGGCGTTCACGCGGATGCCGTCAGATGCGTAGGCGATCGAAAGTGATTTTGTAAGTTGTGCTATTCCACCTTTTGATGCGGCATAGCCAGGCACCAGACCGCCACCGAAATAGCTGAGCATCGAGGCGATGTTGATGATGACGCCTTTGTTCGCCGATAGCATTGGCCGTGCGGCGGTGCAGACGCGCATCGTTCCGGTTAGATTGATGTCAATAACTTGCTGGAAAACCTCGGGCTCATGTTCCTCTTCGCGGCGAATTATGCCCGCGCAATTCACAACAACGCGCAACGCATCGAGCGAGGAGATTGCCGCGTTGACGGCGGCACTGTCCTGTACATCAAGTTCTGCATAGGAGAGGTTCGGCTCAGCTGGTGGCAGCGCCCCAACGCCCGTGGCAAGAACCTGTTCACCGGACTCCGCAAAACCGCGCGCAATTGCCTGACCAATTCCGCTGGTTGCACCAGTCACGACAACTGTGGGGGACAGTTCTGAGGCCATGAAGTTTTCCCATTACTCTTGTATTTGTCCACTATATGGACTAATGTCCATTTAATGAATTTTTATCTGGCAGGCAACACGATGTCAATCGCCATTGCAAGAGGGCGGTCAATCAATGTCGAAACCCATTCAAGGCGCACAGAGTTTTTCCCGGAATATTAACATTCTGCAGCAGATCGCAGACGCCAGCACAGCGCCTACACGTGCTGAGTTGTTGAAGCATTGCGGACTGACCCGCCCTACCCTTTATCGCATCATCGCTTCTCTGGAGGCGGAAGGGTTGATCGAGGCGACCGTAGACAATCGTTACAGGTTAGGTGGCAAGCTGGTCAGCCTTGCACGTCAGGCTTTGGCTCAAAATGATGTGCGCAAAATTGCTGAACCTTCGCTGGCGCGCCTACGGGATGCAACAGGCGAAACTGTACATCTGGCGATCCGTACCGGGGAAGAACTCGTCTATATCGACAAAATCGAAAGCCGCGAAGTCGTGCGCATGGCCTCAACGGTAGGCACACGGGTATCTTTCCATTCGAGCAGTGTCGGAAAAGCGTTTCTCAGCGCATTGTCGCCACCGCACGCTAATCGATTGATTGACCAAATGACACTTTCCAAAATCACCTCGTTTACAACGACTGATCGCGCAACATTGCAGAAGACCGTGAAGCAGGCGCGAGCGGCAGGTTTTGTCTGCGATAATCAGGAAAATGAGATCGGGATTGTCTGCTTCGGCGCGGCTGTCTGCGAAGGCCCCAATCGCCCGGTTGCCAGTGTCAGTGTTTCGGTACCACTGTTCCGGTTGTCCGAAGACCCCTCTCGCTACAGCACGCCCCTTTTGGAGGCGGTAAACGAGATATCAGCGCAATTGGAATTCACACGCTTGTCCTGAATGGGACCAGCTGCACCCCTTTACCTCTCAATCCTTCGTACCTTTGGCTGGCAGACACATAGCCGACCATTTCATAGCGCTAAGGCGTGTACCAGATGGGCGATGTGTAGGCGCGTTCGGTGACTGTCATTGGGACGGCAGCATCCATTTTGACGGCAAAACGTTTCGCCTCATAGGCAGTCCAGCGCGGTGTTGGAATCTCGATGACCCGCGCGTAGTAAAACGATTTCTGATTTGGGTCGAATTCAGGGTCGCTCCAATAGGCAATCAGTTATGCTTCGCCTATAGAGTTGCTCCACGTCGCGCTCTTGACATCGACTGTGTTGGCGACGGCAGGCAGTTTTCCATCAGATCCGACTGTCCGCGCGTCACTCCAGACAACATCGTGGACCTTTTCGTGGGTTTTGCCATCTTTATCCATCCAGCCCTTTATGATCTGGATCCGGTCCAGGTTACCGCTATAGGGATCTTTCATTGCCGCGACGAGGAAGTTTGGCGATTTGCCATCCGGGGCCGCAGCCAAGTCTCCACCCATGGGAACCCCTTTTGCATAGCCCACATCGGCGGGCAGGCGCGACTTGACGTCGTCTTCGGTAAAATCGAAACCGCCGAAGAACCGAACCAGTATGCGCGATCCGGTTGTGCCGTAAACTTCCTTGCGCTCAAGCGCATCGAAAATGGCTTCTCTTGTATTTTCAGTTGCCCAAACACCGGCGTATCCGCCAGCTGCCTG
>CAJQND010000288.1 GCA_905479595.1 uncultured Hyphomicrobiales bacterium | reverse complement strand
ATGGTGACATCAAAAAAGTAGTACTGGCCTATTCAGGCGGGCTCGACACTTCAATCATTCTGAAATGGCTGAAAGAAACCTATAATTGCGAGGTGGTGACCTTCACTGCTGACCTGGGCCAGGGCGAAGAATTGGAACCAGCGCGCCGTAAAGCTGAAATGATGGGCATCAATGAAATCTATATTGAGGATTTGCGCGAAGAGTTCGTCCGCGATTTCGTTTTCCCCATGTTCCGCGCCAATGCGGTTTATCAGGGTGTCTATTTGCTTGGCACCTCTATCGCCCGGCCATTGATTTCCAAACGGCTCATTGAGATCGCTCGCGAGACCGGAGCAGATGCGATTGCCCACGGTGCCACCGGCAAGGGTAATGACCAGATCCGTTTTGAACTTGCGGCTTATGCGCTTGAACCCGCGATTAAAATTATTGCGCCTTGGCGTGATTGGGATTTCAAGAGCCGCAGCGATCTCATCGACTTTGCTGAAAAACACCAGATCCCTGTGCCAAAAGACAAACGCGGCGAAGCACCCTTCTCCGTTGACGCTAATTTGTTGCACTCCTCTTCTGAAGGCAAGATTCTTGAAGACCCGTCTCAGGAACCTGAACCTTATGTGTTCCAGCGCACAATCGACCCGGAAGATGCACCTGATACCCCGACCTACATCACTGTTGGTTTTAAGAGCGGCGATGCCATCTCGATAGACGATAAAGCATTGTCGCCAGCTGAACTGCTGACCAAGCTCAACCAGCTTGGCCATGATAATGGCATTGGCCGTCTCGATCTGGTGGAAAACCGCTTTGTCGGCATGAAATCGCGCGGGGTTTATGAAACCCCGGGCGGCACCATATTGCTGACTGCCCACCGGGCAATGGAATCGCTCACCCTCGACCGGGGTGCTGCCCACCTCAAGGACGAGCTGATGCCGCGCTATGCCGAGCTTATCTACAATGGTTTCTGGTTTTCGCCAGAGCGCGAAATGCTGCAGGCAGCTATCGATAAAAGCCAAGAAAATGTGGAGGGCAGCGTTCGCCTGAAACTCTATAAGGGCAACGTTATTGTGGTTGGGCGTGAAAGTGGTAAATCCCTTTATGATGAGGCATTGGTGACTTTTGAAGACGACCAGGGCGCGTACGACCAATATGACGCTCAGGGCTTCATCAAGCTCAATGCCTTGCGCCTGCGTACTTTGGGAATGCGCGACAAGCTTTAATCTCAGGCGGCTTCAGAGGCTTTGGAGATTTCCTGCCAGGCCATATTGATACGCCTGGCCATGGCGTCCACATATGCATGCACTTCCTTGGGCAGGTCCATGCTTGCGTAACGGTCAGGATGATATTCCGCGGCTTTTTGCCGATACGCTTTTTGTATCTCTTCCAAATCTGCGCTTTTGTTGATGCCAAGCATAGAATATGGATCCGTTCCACCAGACGGGGATAAACGCCGTTTCAACTGATCGGTCCGCGCGATAATAACGGGCTCAGCTGAACGAATGGAAGATTTTGAGACAAAACGGCTCACGCCATCAGCGGTTTCGATTTCAACGAACATATCCGCACCGTTCAGCACCGCAGCCACCGAATGATGGGTTCCAGTGACGATGGAAACCAGCTGTTCTGCACCATCATCACACACGAGACGAACAGGTAACTCGCGCCGTTCAGCGTGGTTATAGGTGTGGTTTCGATTGAACATGGGCCTATCTCCTGTGCAAAAATGGGACACATGGCACCCCATTACCGTGGGCGACGCATAAACAATGCCAACAAATCTTAGTTGCACTGCAACACACACATGTATAGATAGCCCGTTAAAGGCGCTGCAATCCGCACTTATCCGCCAGACAGGAATATTATGAGCCTCCGTAACATCGCAATCATCGCCCATGTTGACCATGGCAAGACAACTCTTATTGACCGGCTTCTGGCCACATCGGGCACTGTGCGCGATAACCAGCGTGTGGTTGAAAGGGCAATGGACTCCAACGACCTGGAACGCGAGCGCGGCATCACTATTCTTGCCAAGGTGACTTCGATCCAGTGGAAACAGGACCGCATCAATATTGTGGACACACCTGGCCACGCTGATTTTGGTGGCGAAGTTGAGCGGATCCTGAACATGGTCGACGGCGCTGTCCTTTTGGTGGACGCTGCAGAAGGCCCGATGCCACAGACAAAATTCGTCCTGTCCAAAGCGCTCGCTCTGGGGTTGAAGCCGATCGTTGCCATCAACAAGATTGACAAGCCAGACGAGCGCCACAAGGAAGTGCTTGATGAGGTCTTTGACCTGTTTGCCGCCCTTGATGCCAATGAAGAGCAGCTCGATTTTCCTGTACTTTATGGTTCGGCTAAAGAAGGCTGGATGGCCAACGCGCCGGAAGGACCGAAAGACGGTATGGACGCATTGTTCGAATTGGTTCTGCAACATGTACCAGAGCCGGCAGTCGAAGAAGGTCCGTTCCGCCTGCTCGCAACGACCGTCGAAGCCGACCCATATCTTGGTCGCATTCTTACTGGCCGCATTAAATCTGGCACCCTTGCACCTAATCAGCAGGTCAAGGCTTTGTCGCGCGATGGATCGCTTATTGAAACGGGCCGGGTTTCCAAAGTTCTGGCGTTTCGGGGCCTGGACCGCAATCCCATTGAACGCGGCGAGGCTGGCGACATCGTAGCTATTGCCGGAATGACCAAAGCAACTGTTGCCGACACCATTTGCGATGCATCGGTCAAGGATGCGATTGAGGCTGATCCAGTTGATCCGCCAACGCTTGCCATGACATTCCGTATCAATGACGGCCCGCTGGCTGGCAAGGAAGGCTCCAAAGTGCAAAGCCGGGTCATCCGCGAACGCTTGCGCCGCGAGGCTGAAGGCAATGTGGCCCTGAAAATCGCAGACACCAAAGACGCCGATGCGTTTGAGGTCGCAGGTCGTGGTGAGCTGCAACTCTCCGTGCTGATCGAAACCATGCGCCGGGAAGGTTTTGAGCTTACTGTCGGTCGTCCCCATGTGGTGATGCAGAAAGATGACAACGGCGCCTTGCTGGAGCCTGTCGAAGAAGTCACCATCGATGTTGATGATGAGTTTTCTGGAGCAGTCATTCAAAAGCTTTCCGAACGAAAAGCTGAACTGGTTGACATGCGCCCTTCCGGGATTGGTCGCCAGCGCCTGATTTTGCACGCACCAACACGTGGACTTATTGGTTACCAGGGCGAATTGATGACCGATACCCGGGGCACCGCGATTATGAACCGGGTGTTTCATGGTTATTCGTCGCATATGGGATCGATCCCGTCGCGGCGCACAGGCGTCTTGCTGTCCAATGGCGACGGTGACGCGGTGGCTTTTGC
The DNA here is from genome assembly GCA_905479595.1 of uncultured Hyphomicrobiales bacterium. Lineage (GTDB taxonomy): Bacteria > Pseudomonadota > Alphaproteobacteria > Rhizobiales > CAJQND01 > CAJQND01. The sequence goes on along the minus strand of CAJQND010000288.1, from coordinate 2,821 downwards.
ACTGTGGAACCTCGAAGATCGTGGACCGATGTTTATTTCACCTGGCACCAAAGTGTACCACTCCATGATTGTCGGCGAGCATACCCGCGGCAATGATCTTGAGGTCAACGTGCTGAAAGGCAAAAAGCTGACCAACATGCGCGCGTCCGGCAAGGACGACGCGGTGCAACTCACCACGCCGATCAAACTGACTTTGGAAAAGGCGCTTTCATTCATCAAGGATGATGAACTCGTGGAAGTTACCCCGGACTCCATCCGTTTGCGCAAAGCCATCCTCGATCCACATGATCGCAAACGCGCCGAGCGGTCAAAAACGGCTGATGTTGCTTAGATCGAGTACAGCACTATACCGGCAGCCGCCCCGGCGAGGATAAGCACCAGTGCAGAAACTTTTCCCGACCATATGGCGATTGCCGCAAGTGCAGTGATCGCTATATTGGTCCAGGCCGGTTGGCCTGCGGGAAGGCAAACGGTGAGAAACAGGAATAAAGCCAGCTTGGCAATGGCACCGACCACCGCCGCAGAAACCCCAATGAGCGCTGAGCGGATCGGGCCGATGGCATACAACCGCTCCACATATGGTGCGCCTGCCAACACAACCCCGAGCGATGGCAGGAATGTATAAAACATCGCCAATACACCGCCGGTGACAGCACCCGTGATACCGATTTTATATCCCGCCAGTGTGCCCACATAGGTGTTGAACAATACAAGTGGGCCCGGGATGGTTTCCGCAACAGCCAGACCATCCAGAAGATCATTGCTTGAAATCCATCCAAGAACGCCCACGGCCTGATCGCCCACATAGGAAATCACCGCATAGGCACCGCCAAAGGTTACCAATGCCGCGGTGGTGATCAGCCGGGCGATCGTGGCGAACGGTTCCGCTGGCAGAACAAACACACAGAGCATGGTGACAGCCAGCCATAACCCTACGCAAATTGCGAGGATTGAAACCGCTCTGCGCCTATCTCCTGCACCCGGCGCTTGAATTTCCGTGGTTTCAGCCGCCTCTGCTGGCAAGTTGGGCATCACCATCAGGCTGGTAAGGGCGGCGACCACTGCAATCAGCGGGAATGACACACCAAGAAACTGCCCGGCAGCAAACGCCGCGACGGCCATGGCGATAGCAGCAGGGCCTGTCAGCGCACGCTTTGCGATGTTGAACAGGGCAAACGCCACCAATGCAACAACGACTGGCTGAACCCCGCGAAACACCGCATCAACAAGCGGCACATTGCCAAGCTCATGCAACGCGATGGTGGCGGCAATCATGAAAATTGCACCGGGAATAACAAATCCCAGCCCAGCCACCAGCCCACCCGGAATACCGCCAATGCGCCAGCCTAGATAGGTTGCTAACTGCTGGGCTTCTGGCCCAGGCAAGAGCATGGCGAAATTCAAGCCGCGCAAAAAGCTCTGTTGACTGGCCAGCTTGTAGCGTTCGCACACTTCGGATTGGATTAATGCGATATGCGCAGCGGGCCCGCCAAATGACATGAGGCCGATTTTCAACCACATCCACACATGCAATTGCGGGCTGTGGTTTTGCAATTCGTCCTCTTTCATTCCTGATCCTTTAACAATTGGTCGTATATTTACCCGGTATCTCTTGCATTAAAGGCGGGATTGGCGTTTGCTGCACTGCAATATAAACATTAGTTCCCTTATCTGCGGTCAGGAGCAATCACAATGCGCTTAGATGCGATATCTATCGGCACCAATCCTCCCAAAGAAGTCAATGCGATTATTGAGGTTCCGATCGGCGGCGAGCCCATCAAGTATGAAATGGACAAGGAAGCCGGCACGATGGTTGTCGACCGCTTCTTGTATACTTCAATGCGTTACCCCGGGAATTACGGTTTCATTCCCCATACCTTGTCGGAAGATGGCGACCCAATTGACCTTCTGGTGGTCTCCCAGCGCACCCTGGTGCCAGGCGCGGTGATTGCCGTTCGCCCGGTCGGTGCGTTGCAAATGATTGATGAAGCTGGTGGCGATGAAAAAATTATTGCCGTGCCTACCCACCGGATCACTGCGCGATATGACAATGTGAACGATTACACGCAGCTCCCGGAAATCATTGTCAAACAGATCGAGCATTTTTTCACCCATTACAAAGATCTGGAATATGGCAAATGGGCCAAGACCGGCGGCTGGGTGAACCATGAAGGCGCTGAAAAGCTGATCGTCGAAGCCATCGAGCGGGCGAAAAAGTAAGTTAGCCCAGATTTGGGTTTTCGCTTGCGGCTGTTCCCGTTGCGCGTGAACGCCTCATTCTAGAGCGATCAACTTATTCGTGCTCGGCTTCGCTTGTTTATATCGCTCACGACAGTTTTGCTGACGCAAAACGTCTCCGCGGGGGCGGCGCATTAGCGCCGAGGGCCAGTCGGCCCTAGTCGCGCTGCTTCGCATTGCTCCTCTTTGTTTATCGCTCACGGCAGTTGGCTTTCGCCAACGCCTCCGCGAGGGCGGCCTGACCGGCCGGGAGCCAGTCGGCTCCAGTCGCGGAAACAAGTTTCCACTCCTTCTTTCCACACGCGAGATCGCTCGTGGAACATGAAGGAGCGTTGCGTAAGCATCGCGACAAGGCCGCGACTGCGGCCCGGGCTTTCGCCCGCGCCCGCGCAGGCGTCTCCCGGCAGGGAGACTGCCGTGAGCGATATAGAGGAAACGCGGATCAATCGAAACCGCATCTGACTATTTTTTTTAGCGGTTCTGATCGACCCGCGTATGGCGTTTTAAACCAGGGCCCGCGTTCTACGAACTCCGGACACGTTGGCTCCCGTAAGGTTCCATACCAATGGGCATGGGGTTTCGG
>CAJQND010000287.1 GCA_905479595.1 uncultured Hyphomicrobiales bacterium | reverse complement strand
TATGGAGTTAAGGAAATGGGCGTCATTGTCGATGTCAAAAGCGCCCCAGCCGCCATTGGTGCTTTGCATGCCCTCGATCCAGGTAATGGCGCGGGCAATTTGCGGCGCGTAACGTTCTGGGTCGGCGCGGTGAAGGATCATGCCAACAACGGCAGTATCGTCCACATCCGGATAGTGATCATTATTGTACTGGAATGCCCAACCTCCGGGCTCCACGTCTGGCGCGTTTACTGCCCAGTCTCCTTTGACTTCGGTGATTTGGCGCTCTGCCAGCCAGTCGCACGCGGCAATTAACCTTGGTGCGTCTTCGTCGCCGCCGGATTCTGCAAGGGCATGGGCTGCAAGTGCAGTATCCCAAATTGGCGACGTGCAAGGTTGGCAATAACGTGTTTTACCCGGGCTATCTGCTGTGCCTTCGGTTTTCTCGGTCAGCAATCCGCGTACCGATTGCCGTGCGGTGATAAAATCAGGATGGTCATGGCCATAGCCAAGGGCATGAAACGCCATTACCGAATTGGCCATTGCCGGGAAAATTGCCCCAAGTCCGTCTTCGCCATTGAGCCGTGGCTTGATGAAATCAATGGCCTTTTGCAATGCCTTGGTTCTTGTACGGCGTGGAAAAAGCGGTCCTGCACGTTGTAAAACCTTGTCGAGTGCTAAAAAGAACTCGCCCCACGCTGAACCGGTCGGGTTGATGTGCCATTTGCGCACCTTCTCAGGCGGGGTAACGAACAGTTCCTGGCAATCAATCCCACGAGGGTTTTCCGCTTTCGGTTTCAGGGCAGCCAGAATAAGCAATGGCGCAACCACTGTGCGCGACCAATAGGCGAGCTTCCACATGTTCATGGGGAACCAGCGCGGCATTAGCATTAGTTCTGGTGGCATAACCGGGGCAGCGCGCCATGGCACCTGCTCAAACAGCGCCAGGGCATAACGGGTAAACACATTTGAGGTCTCAGCGCCGCCATGATGGAGAATTGCCCCGCGTGCCCGGCGCATATGCGGTGCATCAACATCATCGCCGGCAATTTTCAGAGCATAATAAGCCTTAACGGAGGCCGAGATATTAAAATCACCTTCGAAGAATAACGGCCAGCCACCATGGGTATCAGACTGCAAAGTGCGAATGTGATCGGCCAGTTCTGTTTCGGTTTCCGGCTCCGGGTCTCCGATAAAATGGTTCATCAGAATATATTCTGATGGGATTGTGGCATCGGCTTCCAGTTCGAAAATTATATGGCCGTCTTCGCGCTGTAACACGGCAAGAGCGCCCGATGCGTCGTCAATCAGCGCATCGACATCGGCAAGCGCAGGCGCAGCGATATTCTCATTCGCCGGGGCGAATGGTTCGCTGGGAACAGCCTTTTCAGAGCCGTGTCCGCCTGAGTTCATTATTGACGTCATGTTGTCCCAGTCCCTGTCCGGTTCATCATGTTAAATACATTGCCGCCGCGCATCGGTTACATGTCAAGAAACTGCGGCAAACGCAAGCCTTGCTGCAATTTTTCCTGAACGAATTGAACCTTCAATTGTGGCCGGAAGGCCAGTATCTGTCCAGTCACCCGCTAAAAATAGATTGCGAAAACCTGTTTGCGTCGATGGGCGTTTTTTAACCTCATCTGGCGTCTGACGGAACGTGGCACGGTGTTCCTTGATCACGCGCCAGCGCGGCAGAGGTAAATCACCAAGTTTCAACGCAATTCGCACATCATTCCAGATCGCCGCCGCCATGGCGTCATTTTTTGTCTGTGTGTGTTTTGCTGCCGCTGATACAGTCACGGATACAACATCACCACGCACAAAAAGCCATTGGGCAATCCCGCCAGTCACCCCGAGCACCGGGTCATTTTCGTAACCAGATATTGGTGCATCAAGTCGGAAATGGACATTCAATATAGGCTCGCAAGCGGTTGGTCCGGAAAACCCGGGAAGTGTGCGGTCAGCGATCCACCACGGCACTGCCATGACGACCACATCATCTGATCCGATATGTTCCTCAACCCCTTTTAGCGACGTTACCCGGCGTCCATCCGTTTCAATGGTCTTTACACGGCTGCCAAACCGCACGCTTGCGCTCAATTTGTCGAGATATTCCAGGGCAGGGGTCACGAAAGTATCTCCGAGGCCAGTTTTGGCAACCAACGGGCGGCATGAATCTGCCCCTTTTGCGAAGGTTTCCAGCAAAACAGGTTTCAACAATATTGCCGCCGCAAGGTCGGGACTGATGTTCAGTGCACCAACGACCAATGGATCCCAAAATCGCTCATAAAGCGCACCGCTTGGGGGGATGATATCGGTAAAACGGTCACTGGGTTTGGCGCTCAGAAGTTTGCGCGCGGCGATATAGTCTGCAGCTTTGGTGCCTGCAACCCGGCGTGAGGGGGAAAATATCCACCAGGGTATTGGCCCTTTGTTGGGTCTTACGCACCAATGTTCGCCGGTTTTGATGTCTGTGAAATTGAACCGGGCTTCGGGTGGCCCCAAAAGCCGGTCGCGCGCATCCACACGGTCGAGAAAGCCCATCGCTGAATGGTTGCCAGACAGCAATAGGTGATTGCCATTGTCAATCAGGCAATCGAGTGCCGGATCATGGAATGTGCGACACCGCCCGCCAGCTTCGCCAGCAGCTTCGTGTACAACAACCTGAAAACCTTCAGCGGCAAGTTCAATCGCTGCCGAAAGTCCAGAAAGGCCAGCACCTATGATGTGCGCGCGCGTCATTTATCAAAATAGCCCGTAGCGCAGGGCAATAAGCAGTTTTTCCCGGCCACTTACCAAACGTTTGGAAACTGCTGGATCGGCGATTTCAGCATCGGAGAGTTGCATCATCCGCTCCAAAACCCGCCGGTAAACCTCCAGCATGATGCGCGATGGCCTGGTCGCTTTGCGATCGCAATTGCGCAGGATCGTGTCGGTTTGTGCGAACCAGTTTTGCGCCTCGCTGGCAAGTTCCCGCCAAACTTTCACATAATTTGGATTGGTAATGACATCTTGAGGGGACGTTGCAGAAATTCCCTGCGCCACAAGCAAATCCCTTGGCAGGTATAACCGTCCCCGCTCGGCATCTTCATGGACATCGCGCAATATATTGGTGATCTGCAACGCACGTCCTTGTGCGTTAGCCAGGTCTCGGCCATGGGTGCTCGTTTCACCAAAAATCCGCACGCATAACCTGCCGACGGCACATGCGACACGGTCACAGTAAAGTTCGAAAATATCACGTTCAGGTGCCATGATCGCGGCGACGGTATCCATTTCCATCCCATCAATTACGGCTAGAAAATCATCTTTTTCCAGTCCGTACTGCCGTACGCTTGCCGACAGAACCCTGGCGATAGCTCCCTCAGGTGCACCTTCATATACAGCGTCGATCCGGCCACGCCATTCTTCAAGGCCCTTCTGGCGGATTTCCGGTGAAAGGTCGTCGTCATCAGCGATATCGTCAACCACGCGGCAGAACGCATAAACCGCAAAAATCGCCTGGCGTCTTACCAGAGGCAGGATACGCATTGCGCCAAAGAATGACGTTGATGCCTGGCGCACAATTTCAGCCACTTCGGCGTGGTCGTCAACGCGGAGAGTTTGGTTCATTAGCATCAATTTTCCGGCAGACTGTGCCCTAAGCCTTGGCTTGCTGGCTGCCTGCCTTTGCACGGTCAATTTCCAGAGCGGCAAAAACTTCATCAACAATATGTGGTGCGTTGAGGCCTGCTTCATCATACTGGCCCTGAGGGTCGCCATGGGCCACAAAAATATCTGGCAAATTCATGGTGCGCACGCGCGCTCCCTTATCGAGCAGGTTCTCGCCCGCCAGGAAATTCAATACATGAGATCCAAAGCCACCAACTGATCCCTCTTCCACTGTGACCAGCACTTCATGAGAGGTCGCCAGATCACGAATAAGATCGGTATCAAGTGGTTTGGCAAAGCGGGCATCGGCAACCGTTGTGGAAAGCCCGTGGGCTTGCAGCTCTTCAGCTGCATCCAGGCATGGCTGCAAGCGGGCACCAAGCGACAGTAATGCAACCTTTGTACCTTCTTTGACGATCCGCCCTTTGCCGATTTCCAGCGGAACACCTTCATCAGGTAATTCGACACCCACGCCTTCACCGCGCGGATAGCGCACCGCTGAAGGTCTGTCGTCAATCTTGGCTGCGGTAGCAACCATATGCATCAGTTCTGCTTCATCTGCAGCCGCCATAACCACAATGTTCGGGAGGCAGCACAAATAGGTCAGATCAAAACTGCCAGCATGGGTCGCACCGTCAGCGCCGACCAGTCCAGCTCTGTCTATAGCGAAGCGTACCGGCAAGCTTTGCAGCGCCACATCATGGACCACCTGGTCATAGGCTCGTTGCAGGAACGTGGAATAAATCGCAGCGAACGGCTTGTAGCCTTCCGTTGCCAATCCGGCAGCAAATGTAACCGCGTGCTGCTCTGCAATGCCAACGTCGAAAGTGCGGTCCGGAAAATGTTCTTCGAACTTGTCAACTCCGGTGCCCGACGGCATTGCAGCGGTAATGGCGACGATCTTATCGTCCTTTTCAGCTTCCTTGATCAGCGCCTGGGCAAAGATCGAGGTGTAGCTCGGCGCATTTGGAGTGGCCTTCTTGAATTCTTTAGTGGTCAGATCAAATTTGTTGACCGCATGATATTTTTCCTGTTGCGGCTCGGCAAAGGGATGTCCTTTGCCCTTTTCGGTAACCACATGCACGAGGATCGGTCCCATAGTGTCCGCATCGCGAACGTTCTCCAGGATAGAAACCAGACTGTCGACATTATGGCCGTCTACCGGTCCCACATAATAAAACCCAAGCTCTTCGAACAGGGTTCCACCAAACAGCATGGTGCGCGCGAACTCATCGGCACGCTCAGCGGTTTCTTTCAGGTATTTCGGGAACCTTTCCGCCAGGTGCTTGCCAATGTCGCGCAAGTTGAGGAAAGAGCGTGAGGAAACCAGCCACGACAGGTAATTGGACAGTGCGCCAACTGCTGGCGCAATCGACATGCGGTTGTCGTTCAGAATGACCGTTAATCGGCTGTCCAACGCTCCGGCATTGTTCATAGCCTCGTAGGCCATGCCTGCACTCATGGCACCATCGCCGAT
>CAJQND010000286.1 GCA_905479595.1 uncultured Hyphomicrobiales bacterium | reverse complement strand
TCGCAGTATCTGGCACCAGAGCTTGTGGAAAAGCTCGCAGCAGATCCAAAATCGCTAAAACTCGGCGGCGAAGAACGTGAGCTTACGGTTCTTTTTTCCGATGTTCGCGGGTTCACCTCGCTTTCTGAAAACCTCACTTCTCAGGAAATAGCGGAACTGATGAACGCATACTTCACGCCGATGAGTGATGTCCTGATGGCGACACAAGCGACCATCGATAAGTATATTGGTGATGCGATCATGGCGTTCTGGAATGCTCCTCTGGATGTGGAGAACCATCCTGCGAAGGCCTGTGAGGCATCACTTGAAATGCTTCGCCAGCTGGAATTGTTATGCGAGGATCGCGGCATTGATATGCGCATGGGCATCGGCTTGAACACCGGGACCTGCAGTGTTGGAAACTTTGGTTCCAACCAACGCTTCAACTATTCTGCGCTCGGTGATCCGGTAAATCTGGCGGCACGCATTGAAGGGCTGACCAAACTTTATGGTGCAGATATTCTCATGGGTGAGAACACCGCACAGCGAGCCGATGGATATGCAATCTTAGAATTGGACTTAATCCAGGTGGTGGGAAAATCCCGCTCTGAGCGAATTTTTGCGCTACTTGGAGATAAGGAGGTCGCCACCTCTTCACAGTTCCAAATGCTTAAGAATGCGCACGAACAAGCCCTCGCTTCATATCGTGCTAGAAAATGGGTGCTCGCTGGAAAACAATTTGCCGCTGCGCAGGAGCACACCTTGAAAAATCTCAATTATGCCGAAGTCCACGCGCTCTATCAAAAACGCATCGCTGGTTTCAAGAAAAAGCCACCCCACAAAACATGGGATGGCAGCGCCAAAGCAGAGCAAAAATAAATCAGGCCTTAGGTTTCGTAGTCACGTTCATCAGCAACGACCAGGCCATCATTTGGCAAGCTACCAATATCAACCAGCTCAACGGTGCCAGAAATCTTGGTGACATCCTTAAGGCTGCTGGTGACAGCCGTTGCCAAACCCTCAGATGTTGCTGCACATTCCGCCTTCAGCACCATTGTGTCACGATCGCCATCGCGCCCGGCCACCAGCCGCAGCTTGGTAAATTCAGGGTGGCGTTTGGCGATTTCCGCAACTTGGCTTGCGTGAACAAACATACCCTTGATCTTGGTTGTCTGATCAGCGCGTCCCATCCAGCCCTTGATACGCTTATTGGTGCGCCCGCACGGGCTTTCACCTTCCAGGATCGCAGACATATCTCCGGTACCAAACCGGACCATCGGATAGGTGGAATTAAACGTGGTGACCACGACTTCGCCAACTTCACCATCCGCCACAGTTTCACTGGTACCGGGACGGACGATTTCGACGATGCAACCCTCGTCTATAATCATGCCTTCCATGGCGGGAGATTCATAGGAAATCACACCGACATCTGCTGTCGCATAGCACTGCAGCACATTAACACCACGCTCGGCATATGCCTGGCGCATGGCGGGAAAAAGGGCACCGCCGGAAACCAAGGCGCGGACAAATGATGATGCATCTTTCCCAAGCTCGTCGGCCTTATCGAGGAGCACCTTCAGATAGTCAGGAGTGCCTGTGTAAACGCTTGGCTTAAGTGCCTCGATAGCATCAAGCTGTACCTCGGTATTGCCGATGCCGCCAGGTATCACCGCACACCCCATTGCACGGGCAGCGCAATCAAGAATGAAGCCGCCCGGGGTTAAATGATATGCGAACGTATTGTGCACAACATCACCTGCCCGCACCCCGGCAGCATGCAGTGCTCGCGCGCCGCGCCATGGGTCTGGGTCAAGGCCCTGTGGTTCAAAAATTGGCCCGGGCGACATAAAAATGCGGCCCATTTTTTCCATCCCGCCGGAAGTAAATCCGCCGAATGGCGGGGTGGCGGCCTGTGCATCCTTCAATGCGTCCTTGCGCAAAACCGGAAGTGCCGCAAGTGCTTCGCGAGAGGAAACATCTCCAGGCACAACACCCTGCAAATGCTTCGCCCAACCAGGTGCGGTATCTATCGCATGGGAAATGGCGTCTGGCAGTTTGGCAAAAAGATCTGTTTCACGTTCATCTGATGAACGGGTTTCAAGGGCGTCGAAATATTCACTCATGAGTTAGGCCAGCCAGCGCTTGCGGCGTTTGTAGTGTTTGACATTTCTGAACGATTTGCGGTCATCGCCCGCCACGCCCAGATAAAACTCTTTCACATCTTCATTTTCACGCAACGCCTTGGCATCGCCATCCAGCACAACGCGGCCATTTTCCAGAATGTAGCCGTATGTGGCATATTTTAACGCCACATTGGTGTTCTGTTCGGCCAACAGAAAGCTCACCCCTTCATTGGTGTTGAGCTGTTTTACAATCTCGAAGATTTCTTCCACCAATTGTGGCGCAAGTCCCATGCTCGGTTCATCAAGCAAAATCATTTCCGGACGCGACATCAAAGCCCGGCCAATGGCGCACATTTGCTGCTCACCACCAGATGTGTAGCCTGCCAGAGCGGAGCGGCGTTCGCGCAGACGCGGGAAGTAATTATAAACCATCTCCAAATCCTTGGCGATGGCAGCACGCCCGTCCTTGCGCGTAAACGCACCGGTTAGCAGGTTTTCTTCAATCGTTAGATGTTCAAAACAATGGCGGCCTTCCATCACCTGAATGCAGCCACGTGTAACCAGCGCGTTGGCGGTAAGCTTTTCAATACGCTCGCCCTTGAACTCAATTGTACCCTTGGTTACTTCTCCTCGCTCGGCCCGCAGCAGATTAGAGATTGCCTTGAGCGTCGTGGTTTTGCCAGCACCATTCGCACCAAGCAAGGCAACAATGCCGCCATCAGGAACCTCAAGCGAGACCCCCTTAAGCACCAGGATGACGTGATCATAGATGACCTCAACATTGTTCACTGTCAGAACTATGTTTTTGGCATCGCTTTTGGGTTCGGCTTTTTCAGCTTGTGCGCTCACCATTGCGCTCCTGTTCTTAGGTCAAAACCGCCCGCGCCTGATTGCCAAGCGCGGGCGACGTTTTTACGTACTTTTTACCCGCAGGTCTGGGTCTGCCAATCCGGCTTATCGGCCACATACTTATCGGCTGCTTCTTCAAGCAACGCGCGGACCTTGTCCTTCATTGGCGTAATCCAGTCAGACGCTTTTTCCCAATTCGTACCGTTCCACTGCTGGATGTACATCGGGTGGGCACCAGCGTGGTCTTTACAAGAGGTTGCCATCGGAATGGTGAACCCCTCAAGACCGATTTCCTTCAACCGGGCTTCATCAATGTTGAGAGCTTCGAGACCTTTACGCATGTCTTCACCGGTAATCGCTTTTTTACCGCTAATTTCCTGCGCTTTACGGATACCTTCAGCCACCACAACAGCGTTCATCACACCGCGGTTGTACAAATTCTCACCAACCTTGGACTCATCCTTGACCTGACTTTTGCCCTTACGGACGACATTTTCAAGAATATCCTGGAAGGCCGGAAAGTTTGTACCGGTCTGATGGAAGTTAACTGACTTATAGCCCTTCGCACCAGCACCAGCCGGGCGCGCATCGTCGTCACTGCCTGACCACCAAACACCGATAAATTTATCCATCGGGAATTTGATCTTGGCCGCTTCTTTAACAGCCGTTGGGTTCATTGCACCCCAGCCCCACATGATCATGTAGTCAGGACGCTCTTTACGCACCTGCAGCCATTGTGAAGACTGGTTTTGCATTTCCTTCACGCCAACAGGAATTTTGACCAGTTCATAGCCTTCTTCCTTGGCAAAGGCTTCCAGGAGTGGAATTGGCTCGCGGCCATAGCCCACGTCGAGATAGATAAAGCCAATCTTTTTACCCTTCAGGCTGCCGCCTTCTTCGCCCTTGATATATTTGATAACGGCAGAAGCCTGGTCCCAATATGTGGCTGGCACATTAAACGTCCAAGGGAATTTTTCACCCACTGCGGCTGCAGAAAGACCATAGCCCATAGAGAGCACTGGAATCTTGTCAACTGGCGCCTTGGGAATCAACTGCAGCGTAATGCCAGTTGAATAAGGGTTATAGACAACAGCGCCCTTGCCCTTAGTGCTTTCATAGCATTCAACGCCCTTTTGAGCCTTGTAACCAGTTTCACATTCTTCAACGATCAGCTTGGCTCCGCCAATGCCGCCATCGCGTTCGTTCAGCATGGTAAAATAGTCGTGCATGCCATTGGCAATAGGAATACCAGAACCGGCAAACGCGCCTGTGCGATAGGTTAGAAGCGGAATGAAGATTGAATCTTCCGCATAAGCTTTGCTGGCCCCGTATCCAGTTACCAGCATCGCGCCGAGTGCGACGCCCATAGCAAGTTTCTTCGAAATCATAAATATTTCCTCCACATGTTATGCTCCACAGTTTTGGAGCTTTATTAGCCGTTTTTTCAATTCCAGAACGTCATTGCGCCCGGCATATGATTGAACGGTAGCATCCCATCGTGTTTTGGCAAAACCCTCTAGTAAGGGAACGGCCACAACCTTAGTTTTTGTTTCGCGATCTGCCACAGCCGTGCCAGTCCGTGAGGTTCGACAATCAGGAAAAAGATAATCAACGCTCCAACGACCATGAACTGAATATGTTCAACAGTGGCGGCACCGATATCAATTCCAAAAACTGTCGGCAATGTGCGAATAATGATTGGCAGAATGAAAATAAGTGCCGCTCCCATAAAAGAGCCAACCAGCGATCCAAGCCCCCCGATGATCACCATGAACAGCACTAAAAATGACGCGTTGATGTCGAAGCTTTCAACCTCAGCAGCACCGAGCCACAAGAACACCATCATCGCGCCGGCTACACCGCAGTAAAATGACGACACCGTGAACGCCAACAGCTTGGCAGGTAACAAACGGATGCCAATCAGCTGGGCGGCGATATCCATATCGCGCACTGCCATCCAGGCCCGGCCAAAACGCCCACGCACCAGGTTAGAGGCAATCCATGTCATAAGCACCACGATCGACAACACCAACAAATACCGCGTGATTGGCGTTGCTTGAGCACCGGTAACGGCAACATCGAAAATCCGTCGTGTAGGAACTTCGATCGCGCCTGAATCATTATAGTTATAGAGCCATGGAATACGCCCGAAGCACCACTCCAGGAAAAACTGGGAGGCAAGCGTCGCCACAGCCAGATAAAACCCTTTGATGCGCAGACTTGGCAGGCCAAAAACAAAACCAATTGCCGCTGCGAAAAACCCTGAACACAAAATCAGTAGAATGATATTTGTGTCGGGAAAGATAGTCGCCAGCTTATAGCAGGCATAAGCACCACAGCCCATAAAACCGCCTGTGCCCAGCGAAAGCTGGCCTGCATACCCGGTTAGAATGTTGAGACCAATCGCTGCCAACGCAAAGATTAAAGTCGGCACCATCACTGCATCTATCCAGAATGGATTAAACAGATAAGGCACGCCAATGAACAGAAATGCCAGCAGAAGAATGATACCGATCTTGTCCTGACGGATCGGAAACACCGCCTGGTCTGCGCTGTAGCTGGTTTTGAACTGACCTGAATCACGGTACAA
>CAJQND010000285.1 GCA_905479595.1 uncultured Hyphomicrobiales bacterium | reverse complement strand
ATCGGTATGGCCCGCGCCATCCGCGCCGCGGTTTCTGGCCGCCCCGGCGGGGTTTATCTAGACCTGCCGGCGAAGCTTTTCTCTCAAACAATGGATGCTGAGGAAGGTCGCAAATCTCTGGTCAAAGTTATTGATCCGGCCCCGCGCCAAATTCCTGGTCCAGACTCTGTTGCACGAGCTCTCGATTTGCTGAAAAGCGCCAAACGCCCGCTGATTATTCTCGGCAAAGGTGCTGCATACGCGCAAGCTGATGACGAAATTCGCGAATTTGTTGAAAAGAGCGGCGTGCCATACCTGCCTATGAGCATGGCAAAAGGCCTACTGCCTGATGACCATCCGCAATCAGCTGGCCCGGCGCGTTCTCTGGTTTTGAAAGAAGCCGATGTTGTGGTGATGGTCGGTGCGCGTCTCAATTGGTTGTTGTCGCACGGCAAGGGCAAGAGCTGGGGCGAACCTGGTTCGAAAAAATTCATTCAGATCGACATTGAGCCGCGCGAAATGGACAGCAATGTCGAGATTGCTGCGCCGCTGGTTGGTGATATTGGTTCCTGCGTTTCCGCGCTCTTGGACGGCATCGACGGCAAGTGGCAGGCTCCCCCGGCAGATTGGACCGACGCGATCAATGAGCGCAAAGAAACAAACCTTGGCAAGATGGCGACGAAATTGCTCAGCAATTCATTGCCTATGGATTACCACAATGCTCTTGGTGCCTTGCGCACCATCATCAAGCAACGTCCAGATGCCATGCTTGTAAATGAAGGTGCCAATACGCTCGATTTCGCCCGCAGCATTATCGACATGTATCAACCGCGCAAGCGCCTTGATGTCGGCACTTGGGGGGTCATGGGCATTGGTATGGGATCTGCGATTGCAGCAGCCATTGAAACAGGCAAACCCGTGCTGGCGATTGAAGGTGACAGTGCTTTTGGTTTCTCCGGCATGGAGATCGAAACGATCTGCCGTTACAACCTGCCGGTTTGTGTCGTTGTTTTCAACAATAACGGTATCTATCGCGGAACAGACGTGAATCCAACCGGTGGTTCAGATGTCGCGCCGACGGTATTTGTTAAAGACTCCCGTTACGATCAAATGATGGAAGCGTTTGGTGGCGTTGGCGTTTATGCCACCACGCCAGATGAACTGAGCCAGGCGGTAAACGATGCCATGGACTCCGGTAAACCTACTCTGGTCAACGCGGTGATTGACGAAAAAGCTGGCACGGAAAGTGGCCGCATCGGAAATCTTAACCCGCAAAGTGTTGTGGCGAAGAAGTAGCTTCAACACCATGGACTTAACTCAAAACAATAAGGGAGCGTAAAATGAAAGCTCTTGAAGGCGTTAAAATTCTCGATTTCACCCATGTTCAATCGGGCCCTACATGTACGCAGCTTCTGGCCTGGTTTGGTGCAGATTGCATCAAGGTGGAGCGCCCCGGTGTTGGCGATGCAACCCGCAAGCAGCTTGTTGATGTGGAAGGCGCTGATAGCCTCTATTTCACCATGCTCAACCATAACAAGCGTTCAATCACACTGAACACCAAGGAAGAGACTGGCAAACAGGTTCTCGAGCGCCTGGTGAAAGAGTGTGATGTGCTGGTGGAGAATTTCGCTCCTGGTGCTTTGGACCGCATGGGTTTTACCTGGGAACGCATCCAGGAGCTTAATCCACGCATGATCATGGCTTCAGTTAAAGGCTTTGGCCCTGGCCCCTATGAAGACTGTAAGGTTTACGAAAACGTTGCCCAATGCACGGGCGGTTCGGCCTCTACGACAGGCTTCCTTGATGGCCCGCCAACAGTTACCGGCGCACAGATTGGTGACAGTGGTACTGGGCTTCATCTTGCACTTGGTATCGTCACCGCGCTTTATCAACGCGAGAAATCGGGCCGTGGCCAGAAAGTTTTGGCCCCAATGCAAGATTCAGTGCTCAACTTGTGCCGGGTGAAACTGCGTGACCAGCAGCGCCTCGAAAAAGGTCCGTTGGAAGAATATAGCCAGTTCGGCAAAGGCATTCCATTTGGTGAAGCCACCCCTCGCGCCGGTAATGATTCAGGTGGCGGCCAACCGGGTTGGATCGTTAAGTGCAAGGGCTGGGAAACCGACCCCAATGCGTATGTCTATTTCATCACCCAGGCGGCTGTGTGGAAAAACGTTTGTGACGTTATCGGCAAGCCGGAATGGAAAGAAGACCCTGAATACGCGACGCCGCCAGCACGTTTGAACAAGGTGGCAGCGATTTTCGACACAGTCGAGGAGTGGACAAAAACCAAGACCAAGCTAGAAGTCATGGACATTTGCAACCCGCTGAATATTCCCTGCGGGCCGATCCTGTCGATGAAGGAATTGGCGGAGGAACCATCCTTGCGAGCGTCCGGCACAATTGTCGAAGTCGATCACCCGGAACGCGGTCCATATCTCAGCGTTGGTTGCCCGGTCAAATTGTCAGATTCAGAAGTTGAAGTTGAACGCTCGCCTCTGCTCGGAGAACACACCGACGAAATTCTTGGTGATGTGTTGGGGTATTCGGCGGATGAAATTGCGCAGATCAAACAATCGGGCGCGGTTTAGCCTCGCACGAAATTCAAAGACGTAAGGGAGAGACAAAATGCGCATCGTGGTCCATGGACAACAGGCATTTGGCAAGACGGTTCTGGAGCGCCTGTTAGAGCGTGGCGAGGATATCGTCGCGGTATGTACAGCGCCAGACAAAGAAGGCCGGCCCCTCGATCCATTGAAAGAGCTTGCGTTGGAAAAAGGACTTCCGGTTCACCAGCCAGCTTCCTGGAAAACTCCGGAGGCTGAAGAGCTGATGCGGTCATTCGATGCAGATGTTTGCATCATGGCTTACGTGTTGCTGTTTGTTCCTGAAGCAGTGCGCGATATGCCGAAACTCGGTTCGTTCCAGTATCATCCATCGCTCCTCCCCATGCATCGCGGTCCATCTTCGATCAATTGGCCGATTGCGATGGGCGCAAAACGCACCGGGCTGACCATATTCTGGCCAGATGACGGTTTGGACGAAGGCCCGATCCTGATGCAGAAAGAATGCGAGATAGGTCCCGATGAGACGCTTGGCGATGTCTATTTCAAAAAACTGTTCCCGATGGGCGTCGATGCCATGATCGAGTCTCTTGATTTGGTCAAGGCAGGCACAGCACCGAAGATTGAACAGGATCTATCCAAAGGATCTTATGAGTCCTGGTTTGGCAAAAAGGCGGCT
>CAJQND010000284.1 GCA_905479595.1 uncultured Hyphomicrobiales bacterium | reverse complement strand
TTGATAGGATTGAAATTTATGCGTTATCGCACATTTGTAGGTTTTCCGCGGGTTACAAAAAAGCGCCATGCTGCGGTGCGGTATTATGGCTGCCGACCAATAAACCCATTTAAAATGACTGCTGTTGATCTTTGTCTTGCTATTTTTCTCAAACTACGCCCGGCAGTCAGGCGAAAGTTTGTTCTTGTTTGCCTTCAGGTATGCGACAACTTTGGAAACGTGAGGAACATCCGAGCTGCAGAATTTTTGAGCACCCTCCATGCATGCCGAGCGTTCTTATGCCCTGATATGGGCCCTGGCGACACACTTTCGTTTACAGGAGGGGTAGGTGTAAGTATCAAGGACGCTTCTTTTGGAGGACATAGGGCGCGGAATGTGGTTGGTGGACGAGCTGGGCTTCAGTTTGCTTGGTGATTTCTATGATATTGAAACTAAAACCTGTTTCTTCTGAAACGTATCCAGTTAATGTTTCCAAGAAGCCCTTGGTCCTGCCAAGGTTCGAACTTCTAGAAAAAATTATAGGTCGATCAGATGCTAAATCAGCAAATCCGCTAATGCTTTGCGAAAGCCGTTGAAATCAAGTGAAAAGTTTAGCGACCTGCCATCCAATGCGGTAACACTAACAACAACTGAGCTGGCTTTCGCTAGTTTTGCACGAAGTTTCCGTGTTAGTTCAAAGCGCGATTTGCATCCTCGAGGCGCACAGGCTGCATATGGGATCGTAATTAGTTTTTCCTGATCTACCGTCAGGCCTATTCCAGGTGGGATTAGAACACCCGTCGGAGTAACAATCTCCTACATCAACATTTGCTTTTTACTGAAACCGACAAGCCAGGACATCAAGGTAATGCCTTTTTGCTTATCCACGATCTCATAAATTGCAGAACATTCTTCAGTATCGGATTGTGCCTCTATAGAACAGGTAACCATCCAAGCGCCATATTTGGACGTAGAAACTTCTCGACCTGTGGTCTCTAAACTATACTTGTCAGATTTCGGGGTTGTTTGGGCAGTTTCTAACGTCTTGGAATTATTACTCGCGGCATGAACTTGAGGTGTAAGCGTCACCACAGCCAGAAAAATAAAGAAAAATGATAATACAATCCGAAGGGAAACAACCCTGATCAAATTTAGAAATTCCACATGTTTCATACAAATGCTCTCAATCCTCCTGAGGGTTATTGGCATGCCCCCACTGAGTGGTCCGGTTTGATTATTAGTGCATGATGGGCTTCTGGTCCATTGTAACGATACTTTCCGGCGCTGGTGGCGGGTATCCCACAGCGCTGTGAGGTCGAACGGTATTGTAGTGTTTCCTCTATTCTTCGATGATGATTTGAGCCTCGCGCAGTGAGAAAAATGGCTCACTGTTAAGTAGTTCGTTGCGGAACCTGGCATTGAAGCTCTCGCAATATCCATTCCCCCAAGGGCTGCACCGGCAGGCTCGGTTCAGAAAAAATTTGGCTGATTGTCTACGTTATCCCACATTTACAGGAATTACGTGGGGCCTCTCCAAAGCGTACAAAGCGCTTAACTCTCCTACTTCGGCAACACGCAGGTATTGAAGATGTGCACTTGCACGATTTGCAACATACCCACGCCAGATCGGCGATGCTACAGGATTGAGCCTCCCGTTTGTCGGCAAGCTTTTCGGTCATGCTTCATCTCAAACCACTCTGCTTTATGTGCATTCTGCAGATAACTCGGTCCGAGAAAGGGAAGAGAGAATTGGAGAGCATCTTCATAGGGCAGTAGGTGTCGATGAGGATGCCAGTTCAACGACGCATCGGGAACATTCCTGTCGCAATCCAAACGCCCACCGCAACTAGGACCACGGCATACGGATTGAAGCCAAGTGCGTAGCTGGCTCCAATTCCATTAAGCGCAAGTACAACCAGCCCAACACATGCTAGCAGCGCGCCTAAGAAAGCTTGGGCGTAACCGGGTCGCATTCTCTTCTCTGTCTTACCTACCGTTTCGAAACGGCGGAACAGACTGACAAACGGGATGAGACCTGCTGCAAGCAACGCAATCCAGATCGGGCGAAGCACCCACCATTCAGTCGTTCCCGGCGAAAGTCTAAGTCCCACGCCATCGGCCAGCAGTGAAACACCGATCAAGACGATCAAAACCGTTATGTGCCACAAATAGACCGTCATGATCATTTGATTGACGGCAATAACTGCCGCCCACGGGCTTACGTTCGCCAGCCATTTTTTTACCGGCACCTCTAGGGCGAGAAGTATCCCGATATGAATGCAGCCGATCGCAAACATTGCGGTCGTCGGCGGACGGGTGTTCGAAATCTCAGCACCCGGGACGCTTATCATTGCCACTGGGAAACCAAACCCGGCGATGAGAAGGACCATCCAGATCACACCGACGAGCACGATAAAGAACCAGGGCGGGGTGACATGCCTTTGCGACTGCCACCAGAAGCCCATTTGATGAACGGCCATCCATATGAACCCGTAATTAACCCAGCGGAGCCATCCCAATTTGTAGCCAAAAGCGATCATGTCGACTGTGATCGCCCCAGCCATGAGTGCGAGAACGGAAACGGGCCCAATCCTGTCCCAGATCCACACAGAGGCTGGAACAACAACAGTGATCATGATGTAGACGGCAAGAAACCACACAGGCACAAGCGCCGCCTGCGAAGCAGCGTCGATAATTTCTATGGGAATGCCTACCCATTTTGCGACCGCGGCGCCGTATGCCCAGATCAGCACTAAAGGCACGATAGGCACCAGAAGTCGGGTGAGGCGTGACGAAGCCCACTCCCGTCGTTTGCTCGCATCGTGACGGACGGACGTCCAAGAAATCGCATTGGCGTATCCACCCACGAAAAAGAAGACAGGCATAACTTGGAAAAGCCAAGTAGCGTATTGAGTCCACGGTGCCTCTACCAGAAGAACAGCCAACCGGACCTCTCCGTCGACAATCTGGGGTGCGACAAGAAACCAGTGTCCGAGAACGACAAGGCCAATGGCGACCGCTCGGAACAGATCAACAGCCCGGTTGCGCCGGTGTGGCGTGTGCTCTGCGGCCAATTTGGCCTTTCCCCATAGCCCAGGCGGCAAATCTGCCTTCTTCATTGGGTCGTTCATGCGTTAACTCACTTACCGTGGGATTTTCAGATTAACAGGGTTTCTGCTCGCTAAATTGACAATGTGTTTCCTCCCTTAAACTTGACTCAAGTCAATTTTCAAAAGATTAAAGCCTATAAGATGCAAGCGTTCCGAAACAGCCGGAGCGTTTGCAACGATGGATGCCTATATAGGTATATTGACTATTCTCTTTTTGGGTTTGCCCATCCTGTTGTTCGTGCGGTGGATTGTTTGGCGAAAAAGATTTTTTAAATTAAACAAGTCAATTGAAGCGCTTGTTTCTCAAAATTTATCGATCATTAGCGAACTCAGCGAGTTGCGCAGTCTACTCGATACAAAAGCAAATAAACGCAGGTCTAAAACTAAAGTAACTGCGCTAGAAACCCCAGATCTCGCTATCGCAAGCGAAATTGTTGTTGAACCAAAAACACCTTCTCCAAAACTTGAAGCTTTTTCCGAGCCGGAGATTAGTAAGGCCTCTGTGCCAGAAGAAAAGGCAATAAATTTAGAAAAACACCGTGAAGCCGATGAAAAAGCCGTCGAAGCGAAGCAAGCTCCCGAAGACATCCCTCATCCCCCCAAACATACAGATTTTGGAAGACACACCTCACAACAGGTCAAGGTTATTTCAAGTTGGACATCAAAAATTAAAAGGGAATTGATTGGGAAAATAAGAGAGAAGAGAGATTGGGAAGCAATAATTGGAGGTCGCTGGCTAAATCTTGTCGGCATTGTTGTCCTTATTGTGGGCATGGTCCTTCTGACCCAGCAAACACTCCTCTATCTCGGACCGGAAGAAAAAGTGATTGCTGGCGTGGCAGCCAGCTTTGCGCTTCTCGCCGGGGGCATCTTGCTTGGAAAACTGGAAGGTTATCAGCTCCTATCCTGGACCTTGACCGGTGGTGGTTGGGCTTTGCTCTATTTTACAGCCTATGCATCACACAATGTCGCCGCAGCACGCGTTATTGATAATCCAATATTGGCTTTGGTCTTTCTTTGCACCGTCGCGCTGGGAATGATTGTCCATTCCTTCACCTATCGCTCGCAACTCTTAACCATTCTGGCTTACGGCCTTGGTTTCTTGGCCATTACAATGACACCGGTCACACTTGGGAGCCTGATTGCGTCGGGGGTCCTTGCTGCCTCAATGATCGTAGTTCTACGTTTGATGCCTTGGTACCACCTCGCGTTTTTGGGCGTAATCGGGACCTATCTGAATCATTGGAAATTAATTGGAGGCGTTTCGATTTTACAGGGCGTTTCGCCTCAAAATGTTCCGCCAACAGGATTAAATTCAGATCAAACGTTTTGGTTGAGCACAGGCATTTTGATCTTTTACTGGGTCTTGTTCGTTGCTCTGTCGCTCATGCGCAAACCGGAAACAAAAGATCAAGAAAATTTTATAACTGTATCGAGCATTGCCAATACGGTTGGATTCTTGAGTTTATCCCTGTGGCAAATTTGGAGTTACAAGCACGGGTCTCTCTTTTATCTCACCGCCCCTGCCTCACTTGCTTATGTTTGCACAGCCTATTTGGAATGGCGGTTTGGGCGAAAGCTTCTCTTCCAAATCAATTCACTTGTTGCGGGTGTTTTGTATTTCGTCTCCCTACCACTCTTCATTTTTGAAAAAAGCATCACCCAAGACTGGCTTGCACTTTACTGGATCATCGGCTCGATTGTCTCTCTTGCTGTCGGTATGTACTCACGCGAGGTTGTCTTACGGATTCAAGCTTACGTAATGATCGCGGCAATCGTGAGTGTAACATGGGTATCAAATCTCGGCGGGCCAGGAATGGATCATTCGCCGTTGAATGATGTGTTGGTGCCGTTGACGATCATTTTCTTGTTCGCTGCTTCTGAATGGGTGGTGACCTTTGCGAGATCGCAACCAAAGCCGATGGAAGACATCAAGCTAGCGGGACAGGCAGTCAGTCTGTCAGGCTTGGCGGTTTTCGTTCATTTGTGCTGGGATCAATTTGCCCCCAACCAACTCGGCATTGTATTTCTGGTGCTCGGGCTTGTTTTTCTCGAAGTTGGAATTCTGTTTTCCAGGTGGTTCCAGAGGCTTGAAGCTTACCTCCTTCTTGTCCTCTCTTTAGGGACGACTTTTATCTATACGTTCGACAATGAAATCATCTGGCAGGGTCAAGCACACTTCGATCAGTGGGCACACATTCTTTTCGTTGT
>CAJQND010000283.1 GCA_905479595.1 uncultured Hyphomicrobiales bacterium | reverse complement strand
AAAACCCGATAATGTCACTAAATAGAACTGTCACGTGTTTCTTTCGCGGCTTGACAGTCGTAGGATTCACGCCGTTTTCCAACATCTTAAAAATGCTTGGCTGGGTATACTGCGCGATCATCTGGTTGGATTCCAGCAGTGCAGCCAACACTTGGCGAAAAGCCGTGGGGAGAGCTTCAGATTCTTCATTGAGATTGAATACTCGCATGTCCCAATCAGGAAACATGCGTTGGCTCACTCCAGATTCGGATTTCAAGCAAATCACATCACGGTGACGCTTATCCGGGACGATCCGCGCATGGTACAGTTGGTCTATCGTGGCTCGTTTCCCCTCCAGCACTTGAAAGAACGTGTCACCAAGGCAGACCAATATGCCCGTGATGCTGTGCTGACGATTGAACCGGACAGCCGAGCTATGAATCTGTTCTATGTCGTGCTTGGAAAGCGGTCGGGAAAATCGACTGATATAGAACATGCGTTTCATGGCGGCGGGGACACATCTAGCTGAAGACAATGGAGACCTACCTTAGCGACGACGGTGAACAAACAAAAGGTCAACCCATCTTTCAACGTACAGTCAGATCGCACATAATCAGGTATGTCTGCATTCTTTGCCATAGCATAGGGAGAGTATATGAATATTTTCACCATAGTACTTGCCATTGTCACCGCAGTCATCGCGGCGTTTGTACTTTATGTCCGACTGGCATCCAATGATCCTGCTGTCTGGGATGTGGACCCGCTGACCGTGGCAAAGCCCACCAAAAGCAATCACTTTCTGCTTCGATCTGACGGTGGTGATACGGCTGGCAAGGTCTATGAAACCACACCACAGGATTTACTTGCGGCGTTTGACGCTGTGGCTCTTGCTGCTCCCCGCACGACGATACTTGCTGGTTCAGTGAGCTCTGGCCAGATCACCTACGTCACCCGATCAGCGCTGTGGGGTTTTCCAGATTTCACAACGGTCAAGGCAGTGCAGGACGGTCACGGTGCGCGGCTGGTGATTTTCGCCCGCTCTCGGTTCGGGGAATCGGATTTGGGCGTTAACCGAACCCGAACCCAGGATTGGCTGTCAAAGCTTAGACTGACGGATACGACCGTCGGCAACTAAACTGCGCGAGGCTTGATTTATACCAAGCGAGAGAAAATTGGCATCCGCAGGTGTATTTATGCACCTCTCCTCGCCCTTTTGTTGATTTACAACCTCAGATCAATAGGTGACTCTCTGGCCCCTTAGGTTCGCGCTAGCTTTCAATCAGGACCACGACGGTTTCTGGCCGAACGCCGTCATGCTTCATTGCTGCCGCACCAGCTTCACTCTGCAAAACTGCCTCAAATGCACTCATGTCAGCAATTTCCATTGTCAATCCAACTTTGTTGGAATCTGTGGGATGGACAAATGTGCGGATGTTTTCAGCTACACCACTGAAAACCTCTTTTCTTTTCGGTGATGCGAGCCAATGAGCGACGTCATCGACTTCATGCGTTGAAATGACTTTCGGCATGTTTGTCCTCCCAGTTCAAACGGCAGCAAAAAATTTTGCTCAAACATTCACTCATAAATGGAAAGAAAGATCAAATTACCAAAAAGGGAACAAGAAGCTATGTGTTCAACCAAGAACTGGCGATTGATTAATTACAGGCTTTATCCAGCACGGCGTTGACGGCGAATTGTTGCGCTTTCCAACCCATTTCTGGATTATTCGAGCAGCTACGCTGAGCCTCATCTGGACATTCTATCTGTCTATTTGTGTCGCGTTTGGTATGTGATCGGTTCAAATTTTTCCCGCTAGAATTCGAAAATCATGTGAATAATGTAGAATTGGGAAAGCCGGCACATCAGTATTACCTGACAGCCACTGGACCAGGGAACAGGAGAGAAACATGACAACGCGCGGCCATTGCCTTTGCAAAAGGACACGGTGGGAATTCGTCGGGGAAGTGACTTGGGCCTGCTACTGCCATTGCGATGATTGCCGTCGAAACTGTGGCGCGCCAGTGGTTGCTTGGTTGGGCGTGCCCCTTAAAAATTTCAATTGGTCTGGAGATGCGCCAAAAACTTTTGAAAGCTCAAAAGGCGTATTCCGGCATTTCTGCAAGGAATGTGGTTCGCCGATAGGATTTGAAGCTGATCACTATGCAGGCGGGATGCATCTCTATGCGGCTTCGATGGAGCAGCCACAAGATTTCGAGCCGACATTCCACGTAAACTACCAAAGTAAACTGTCCTGGCTTCAAATGAATGATGATCTTACGAAATACGAAGGCACTCTACTTCACGCGCCAGAAGATCTAAGCGATTATCATTCGTAGCATCTGGTTTCCGGGGAGTAGGCTGTTGAGCTTGTCTGACGACCTAGTCCGCTCAGCAGACATTGAGACGATGCCGTTCAACGTCGTACAGCGGTCATGCTGGGCTGGAAGTGTCTCCAACCCAGCCAAACAATTTACTCGGTCGGCGAATACCAGATCGGGGAGGTATATGCCCGTTCTTGGTGGACCAATTCAATACCCTCCGGGAGCTCTGCACCGAGTCGCACTTTGTCGTACAACACCCAACGCGGTGTCGGAATTTCGAGCACACGAACATAGTAAAATGCGCTTTCGTCGGCATCAAAATCAGGATCGGTCCACACCGAAATCAACTCGGATGCGCCGATCGTGTTGGTCCAATTTGCCGCTTCGATGTCGACGGTGTTGCCCACTGGTGGCAGTTTACCGTTGGCATCAGATTTCCGGTCGCCGGACCAGACGACATCGTAGACCTTTTCTTTTAGATCTCCCTGGCTGTCCATCCAGCCTTTGACGATTTGAATCCGATCAAGGTTTGCGCCGATAGGGTCACGCAATGCGTAGATCATAAACGTCAAAGCTTTGCCGGCCGGTGCTTTCGTCAGGTCACCGCCCATGGGCACGCCTTTTTGATAACCGATGAATGCGGGCTGGCGGCTGCGCAGGTCGCCTTCATCAAATTCCCAACCACCAAAGAAACGTACAGTCATGCGAGAACCCGTGGTGGCATAGGTTTCTTTACGTTCCATCGCGTCGAAAAGTGCCGCACGCGTGTTCTCTGTTGCCCAAATTCCCTGGTAGCCCGACGCAAGCAGCATATCGCCCTCAAAGGCGCCAAGCGCCGACTTAACAAAAGGATGCCCTACGCGTTTGGCCGATGGCTCAACACTGGTGGATTTGCCAAAGAAATTTTCCTCCTCAGCGGTGGGAAGTGATGTATGCGTATCGGTAGCACCGACCATTCCGAACTTGTAGGGATTGGTGCCAAACTTCTTCTCGAGCATCAGCCCGTTCTTTAGCGCTTCGCGTGCGTATTCCCGGGGCAACATATCCGGCGTTTTTACCTGTGTTATATCGAGGTTGTACCCATCCCACGTTCCGTAGTCGGCAAATTCGTCATCTGGCGACAATGCCGGGTGAGCTTCGCCATCGCCCTTAATTTGCGTGACCTCGTAAAGAGGTTCCCATTTGGCGCGCAACGCTACAAACTCTTTGTTGACTTTGCCCCCATGATAGGTTTTGTCTACCGGGAACATCCAGCCGTTCGACAGGTTACCGTTGTGTG
>CAJQND010000282.1 GCA_905479595.1 uncultured Hyphomicrobiales bacterium | reverse complement strand
CCTATTTCCGCGTGATTTTAGCAGCCGCGTTTATCAATATCTTGGCACTCGCCTCACCGCTCTTCGTGATGAACGTCTATGATCGGGTCTTGCCTAACAAAGCGTTGCCGACCCTTTGGGTTTTGGCGGCGGGAATAGGCTTGGCGATACTTTTCGACTTCTTGTTGAAGTCATTGCGGGGATGGCTCATCGATTCGGCAGGCAGGCGCGCGGATGTGCTGCTG
Source organism: uncultured Hyphomicrobiales bacterium (assembly GCA_905479595.1). Taxonomy (GTDB): domain Bacteria; phylum Pseudomonadota; class Alphaproteobacteria; order Rhizobiales; family CAJQND01; genus CAJQND01. The sequence continues at coordinate 6,705 of CAJQND010000282.1, read as the reverse complement.
GCAGGGCGAATATTTGAACAGGTCATGAGCATCAAACTGAGCAGCCGTCCCGCCACGACTGGCAGTTTCGCCAGTCAGCTCAAAGATTTTGAAGCGGTAAGGGAGTTCTTCACGTCAGGCACGCTGGCAACAATCACAGATGTTGCGTTTTTCGGCTTGTTTTTATTCGTGATTTACCAGATTGGCGGCCCTATCGCCTTTGTTCCCGCCGCGGGCGCACTGATTGTGCTACTTGCCAGCCTCATTATGCATGTACCTCTGCGCCGGGCTGCAGCGAAGACACAGGCAGAAACCGCATACCGCCATTCATTGCTGGTAGAAGCCATCGGCGCGCTTGAAACCATCAAAACCATCCGGGCTGAAGGATATTTGCAACGGCTTTGGGAACGCCTGGTCGGCAAAACATCCAGAACACTGGAAAAAACCAAACGCATTCAGGCGTCGATAATGAACGTTACCGGTTCGATCCAGCAATTGGTGTCGGTCGGAGTCGTCGTTACAGGGGTTTATCTATTTTCCGACGGATTGGTTTCCATGGGTGCGATTATCGCATGTGTGATTTTATCCGGGCGTTGCGTGGCACCGTTTGGACAATTCGCAACACTTATTGCCCGATCGCAACAATCATTTACGGCACTAAAGACGCTCAATGGTCTGATGCAGCTGGAGAATGAACGCCCTGATGGCAAAAACTATGTCAGCCAACCGATCAAGGATGGATTGATCGAATTCAAAAACGTTGAATTCACCTACCCTTCTGCTCCAAACCCGGCCATTGACGGGCTTAACCTGATTATAAAACCCGGCGAAAAAGTAGGCATTATCGGTAAAATTGGATCTGGAAAAACAACAATTGGCCGTATGCTATGTGGCTTGTACGATGCTCAGGGTGGATCAATCCTTATAGATGGAATTGATATTCGCCAGTTCCATCCCCACGAATTGCGCCGGTCTGTCGGATTTGTCGGGCAGGACGCAGATCTGTTCTTCGGCACCCTGCGCAGCAATATCATTATGGGCGTTCCAGGCGCGACTGATGAGGAAATGGTCGCGGCTTGCAAGATAACCGGGGTTGATGACTTCGTTACCAGGCACCCATCTGGTTTTGACATGCAAGTGGGTGAGCGCGGCAACCAGCTTTCCGGTGGGCAAAAGCATGCGGTGTCGCTAGCGCGGATCATCCTTCTCAATCCACAGATTATCTTTCTCGATGAGCCGTCTGGATCAATGGATCTGGCAAGCGAGCGGGTGCTGCTCAACCATCTCAAAAATCTAAAACGCGAAGATCAGACCCTGATCGTCTCTACCCATCGCTATTCCATGCTTGAACTGGTCGACCGCCTGGTCGTTCTGTCAAATGGCAAAATCGCCATCGATGGCCCCAAAGAAAAAGTTATGGAGGCGTTGAAGAAGAATTCCGGCCAACCAAAGGTTCCGCCAAAGGCATAAATTTCATAATGCCGGTATGCATTTGAGTGAATTTCGAATCTGGCCTATATTCTTCAACTGGATCGTCCAATTTTTGCGATCATCGCAACGTAATTAAATATTTAAAAACTGGATTTTCTCATGAGCGTTGATGCGATTGCAAACCTCGCGGGGGCTGCAAAAGATTTCGATGCAAATCTCGCCATTCTCATTGCCCGATACGGGCATGATAAATACCCGACAAATAAAATTGCTTTTACAACATTGGCTGATCTGTATTTGAGCAGCGATGATATGGCGGGATATTCAGAAACCATTGAACGCCATAAAGCCCATTGTGGTGAAGATGACACCTATTTCCATAACCTTGGAGTTCTAAGTTTGCACGATGGCAAACTCGCAGAAGCCATTGGCTACTTCGAAAAAGCCATGGAGATCCAGCCACGGATTGATTCGCTTGGGGACTTATCTCTGCAAAGTTACATTCTTGGGCGCGCAGAGGATACGAAAAAGCATTGCAATGAAATCCTTAAAACAGAATTTCATTCTGCGGATTACGGCGACATCGCAAAATATTTGCTGTCATGCATTGAAGATACCCCCGAACACCAAAAGGCTGTACAGGATGCAATTGCAGAAAAACCGTTTGAGTTTTTTTACAACATTTTTCGCATTCTCTCATTAAGGGCACATCGTGCGATTGAAGACTTTGATGACAAGGCTCAATTCGAACGCATGACCCGCGCGGCAAATGTGCCGGTTAGCAGACCGCAAACATTCATCTTTCCTGATGATGGTGACGGCGAAATCAATCTGGAGAATGGTGCGTGGATTTCAAAACCCGCCCTTGGGCATGGCGGTCAGGAAGTTGAAATCAAAGGTGCTCCGTGCAACATGAATTTGTCAGACGGACGCCTCATTCAAGCTTACATCGATAACCCCTGTTTGCTCTTTGGCAAAAAGTTTCACGTGAGGGTGCATTTCACAATCGCTGACTTTTTTCAAAGCGAGGTCTTTTTACATAAAGATGGCATCGTGCGGCTTGCGCCGAACGATTTTGATCATGATTTTTCCAATCCCCGCAGCCATATTACAAACACGTCTTTGCACGGTGTACCAGAAACGCAAGATCAAACGCTCTTTCAAAACCTGGACACACGGTTGGTTTGGACGCTTCGCGAATTTCTGACCTATATGGAGCAACAGCAGGGGGTCAGCGACATTTTTGACAAAATTCGCACAGAAGTAAAACATGTAGTCGACGTCTTGCGCGCAGAAAATGGCATGTTTGACAGGATCACCGCTGACTGGAAAACCATCCCACCTGTATACATGGGCGTGGACCTGGTTATCGATGACCAATTCAAGGTGTGGGTTTTGGAACTTCAAAAAAGACCCGCAATAGGCGGTCAATGGCCAATGATGGAGTTCATTTTGCCATTCTTCCGAGATATGTATCATCTAATTCATAATCGCCCGGAAAATGGCCAGCCTGATGAAAATATTTGGGTTCGCGTCTGAATTTACTTCGTGACCCTGCGCTAGATTTGTGTATTCACAATTACGCCGCCAGTTAATCCGAGCAAAAAGCGTTAGAAAATTTGTCTAAAATTTAATTACTTTTGATAATTATAGATTTTGAAGTGTGCTGGATAAACACGCCGACGTTAAAAATGGATGTGTTGCGTTTTAGCAACATATTTTCCAAATATTACTTTTGCATTATTGCCGATATAGTGAACAGGGTGTATTAATACTGGAGGGCTCGGCGCATTTTCGCTGTTTCCTTTGAAGTGATGATGCATCACATGGACTGGGAGATACCAAGGTGAAGAAATTTGCACTCGCTGCCGGACTTGCACTTGTTATTTGTGCCGGCCCAGCATTGGCCGCCGACGGAACTGGAAACTGCGTAAACTCGTTCCGCTCTGCACTTCTTGATCTTGCACCGAATGAAATTTCGGCTGAGGTCAACAAGATGTATGATGAATCACTTGATGTTTCACAGCGCAACTCTGTCGCATATAGCCAGAGCCAGCTCTACACTTGGGCAAATGAATCCAAAGTCGCTTGCGCAAAAGCGATTGGCTTCATTGACGGACCGTTCCCGGAATATAACGAAGAGCAGATCAGCGAATGCGACTGCTTTTACAACCGGATGCGCTACTACACCCTAAAATAAATTCACCCGTCATGCCGCCTCGCGCGCTTGACCTGTTTAACTTGCGTTGGAGACTCTGCGAGTTGAAGCGTACGCTTGCGCACGGCCAGGTTAAGCCACCGACCCTGCCGGTTGACGGAATAAACCGGTTTATAGGAAACGATTTCGGTATGCTGCAAAGGCTGCGGTGCCAGATTATCCAAAATGTCGATTTGGGTTCCAGTACGCACCGCCAGAACGGCATGGCCAAGGCCACGGCTTTGATCTTTCACCACAACAATCTTTAACCGTTCATCGCTAAATCCAAGCTCCGTCAAGGTGACGTATTTCAGGATCGCAAAATCCTCACAGTCGCCGAACCCGGTCAGGGATTCCACCGGACTTGCCCAATGATCGGTCTTGCCAAACGCGCGCTTGTCGTTGCGGTAGCGGATAAGGCGGTTGATTTGCACGTTTACGGCACTCAACAACGCATGCCCCACAAGGCCCTTCATCCGTTTGATCGCATTGCGCCATTTGCGCAGCGCAGGATGGCATGTGCCCTGACGATCATCACACTCTTTATATGTGCCTGCCTCATCTTGAATGCGGGCAAAAACGCGTTGCCATTCCGCATCGCTCTTCCTTGCATTGGTCCGCAATTCCAGGGAGCCAAACACGCCAGGTGGCGGGGGTGTGGTTTTTTTCGTGAATGTTTTCGCAGGTTCAGCTTCAGGCAATGCCAGCGCTGGTGCGGTTGAGAGGGCTAATCCACCAGCGATCATGAGTGCTGGGGCGTAATGGAAAAGTTTCGAAAGAGTTGAATTATTATGTCTATTTTTATCTTTCTCTAAGTGCTTCCGCTCGCGCCTTGTTGATAGGTTTGAGCAGGTAATCCAGTACACTCTTCTTCCCCGTTAGAATGTCGACACTCGCGACCATTCCCGGGATGATAGACAGCTTCTTTTGCTTAACACCTAACTGGTTTGTTAGAGTTTTAATCTTAACTAAGTAAAATACTTCCTTAGTTTCCTCGTCAAACGAGCTGTCGGCGGAGATCTGATCAACCTCACCGTCAAGCCCGCCGTAAATTGAAAAGTCATACGCAGTGATCTTGACCAGGGCCGGCTGGCCAGGATGCACGAAGGCAATGTCACTTGGCCGGATCTTCGCCTCGATGAGCAGTGAATCATCCTGCGGCACAATCTCCACCAGGCTTTCTCCCGCGCTCACAACGCCACCAATAGTGTTGACGTTGACTGCATTCACAATGCCACCGACAGGGGCCAGAACTTCGGCACGAAGCACCCGGTCACTAACGCCTTTGATTGTCTGCAACACGATCGCCAATTCTGCGGTTTTCTCGCTGAGTTTCAGTTGCGCTTCGCGGCGGAAATTCAGGCGCTGGTCTTCAACCAACGCTTCCGCCTCGCGCACGCCCGCTTCCAGGCGCGGCTTGGTTTGCTTGGCGATAGCAAGCTGCCCGCGAAAATCAGCAACTTCGCGCTGTAGGCGGATCAAATCTGTCTTCGGCACAATGCCACGTTTCGCCAAAGGTTCCTTCAGGGCTTCTTCTTCCTTTGCAAGTGTAAGGTTTTCTTCCAAACGGATAAGATTGGAAGCCTGTTCGGACAACTCGCGTTTTCGCTGTTCAACCCGCTCTCTAAGGATCGAAAGTTGTTGCTCCAAGCTGCTGCGGCGCGCCTGATAGAGCTGCGTTTCAATCGCCACTGTGCTTGGCGCGCGTTCGCGCAATTCTTCTGGAAATTTTAATGCGCCGGTGCTGTCTGCTTTCAATTCATGGGAAAGTCTGAACATCTGGGCATTCAAGGTACTGCGTTTGGCTTCCAACTCACCAAGGCTGGATGAGAACCCTGTCGCATCAATTCGCAGCAACACATCGCCCGTGTTCACAATGTCTCCGGTTTTGACATTGATCTCTTTGACTATGCCGCCTTCGAGGTTTTGGACCTCCTGGTTTTTACCTGAAGGAATAACCCGGCCATCGCCACGGGTTACTTCATCAACTTCCGCCCAGTTGGCCCAGGTGAGAAAGCCTGCAAACATAGCAAAAACAACGACCAGAAATACACCCGTCCCCTTGGGCGGCCCCTGGCGCAAGGCAGCATTGTATTCTGTTGCAAAATCAAGATCTTCGCGTTGATACATAAATTAATACCATGCTCTTCAAGAAGAGCGTCCCAGTTATGATTGCGCGCGGTCAACAGACCATGCACGGTATATACTTGTTAAAGTAAGTATACGCAATTTAGTTAAAATTACGACACCATGTTTAACGCAAAATTGACCAAAAAACCTTCAAACAACCAAGCGGCAAAAATACAACACTTTGCAATTTTCTCCTGTTTTCAGATGTTACTTATCTTTTATTAGAACTCGCGAGGTGTATTGTAGGGAGAATCTGCAGCTTTCGTTACCGGGACAAATCTGATGAAAACCCTACCAAACCTCCTTTTTGCATTCGTACTCGCATCTTTTACAGCGTTGGTATCAACTTCTGCCAATGCGATGGGCGATAAACAATGGGCAGGTTTCTATGGCGGCTTCACATCTGCATTTCTTGGCGCTTCCAGTCCCAAAGATAATCTCGAAGGCAGCTTGAAAAAGCAGGTCGGCGGAAGTGCTGGTCTTATTTTTGGCTGGAACTATGTCAGTGACCAGTTTTTGTTCGGTGTCGAAGGCGACGCTCAAACCGCTTCCATGAGATTGCGCCACAAGAACCTTGGGATCACCAATGATGTTCAGATTACCAGCACGAGCTCAGTCCGGGCCCGCGCAGGTATGATCTTTGGTGAAGACAGAGACTACCTCGCATATGTAACTGGTGGTGTTGCGTTCACCGGTGTTGAAACAGATGTCTATGGCATGCGCGATGACAAAACCGTTCCCGGTTTTGCGATTGGCGGTGGTCTTGAGATGTGGTTGTTTGGCAATGACTGGATCACCACGACATTCGAATATCTCTACACCGATGTGCCGGGCAAATCCTATAAGTCAGGCCATTTATATTCCAAGGCGCAGGAGCTGGGGGATTATGATAAAATGAGTTCTTACCGTTTCAAAACCGGAATTCACCAAATCCGCGGTGCCTGGAACCTCCACTTTTAAGCTGAATT
>CAJQND010000281.1 GCA_905479595.1 uncultured Hyphomicrobiales bacterium | reverse complement strand
TCTTCAACAAATGCAATCACACGCTCACGCAACTCAATCGGATGTGGTTTGCCCATTGCAATTCTCCTTCCAGAAGGAAAAAGAATCACAACTCAAATGATTTGGGAATCTTGAATCACAAAAACCGCAACACGCTTTAGTGCACGGTCATCAGCCAATCGCGCGCCAGACGTTGGGCGGCAGCAATTTCATCGTGGTCGAGCTCAGACGCAATTTCGATCCGGTAAGTGCGCGCGCATTCATTGCCGCGCATCGCTGCCAGATTGAACCATTTGTGCGCCATAACCAGATCACGCTTTACATCGCGACCAAGCGAATACATCAATCCCAGTTGCAGAAGCGCTTCTGCTGCACCATTTTTTGCCTGTTGTTCCATCACGTGGGCACCATTCATTCCGTTTCGAACCATTTTCCCAGCCTTGTTTTGCGTTGCTTTCCTGTGAAGTTGACGCCTCCATGAAGCAACTTTTTGACGAGGCCCCCATAGCCTCGCAATGTAGGGTGAGTCTGAACGTTCGCCAGCAAGATCGCGTTAAGCGACAAGATTAATAGAGTTTGAATTAAGTCTGAACAAATCCTTGATCAAATTCCATAAAATCCAATAACACATTGAAAAAACTAAATTTTTATAATTTTGGTATTCCGGAAACAAAACCAAATGTTTATCTTTGGCTAACCATAAAACACAAAGTCGGAACCACGAGCGTTAAAGCACCAGATGCATTGTTTGCCAACCATCAGGTGTCGCTTGCGTGTTTTCGTGTGGTGCTGGTGGAAAAATAAACGCCGACGAGAATCAAAGCCAGACCGGCAATTTGAAACCAGTAAAGTTGCTCGCCAAGGAAAATGACCGCCAACAGCGTGCCATAGGCAGGCATCAGGTAATAGAAAAACCCAGCTATGTTGGGACCAGCCCCTCTAACGCCCTCGTTCCAGCAATAAAATGCGATGACAGCAGGGAAAATCCCCACATACAGGATTGCCAGAACATTTTCACGGCTGAAGACAACCACATTTCCGTTTAATATGATATCCGCGCCATGAATTGGCGCCATAACTGCGACGCCAATCGCCGATAAGACCGTGAGCAGGACCCAACTATCGAACGGCGGCGGCCACCGTTTAAGAATAACGGTGTAAAGCGCCCACAGGGGCATTGCAAAAAAGACCATAAGGTCACCCCAGCCGAAATCAAAAGTGAACAGCGCGGCAGGATTACCCTTGCCGGCAATAACCAAAATTCCGAGCACACAAACCCCGAGACCGACTGCCTGGCGTTTGGAAATACGCTCGCCAAGCAAAACCCGGCTGATCAAAATCATGAAAAATGCCAGTGTGGCGTTCAACACAACGCCATTGATCGCGCTGGTATAGTGCAGGCCCTGATAGACAATGAACTGGAACAATCCAGCTCCCAAAACGCCCAGTGCCAGCAGAACCTTCCAGTTTTCTATTATTCGCGGCCATTCTTCCACAACCGCACGCGCGCAAAATGGCAACAAAATAACCAGCGCCAGAGACCAGCGCCAAAAATTCAGACCTGAGGCTGGAATATCTGAGTGGACCGCGCGCGCTACAACCCAGTTTCCCGCCCATAAGAAGGGCGCAACCGCCAACAGCACATAGGCACGAGCCAGTGGCACGTCAGGGCGCTGGCCTTGGCTCATTCGCTGGAACCGGAAATCGCAAACGAGCTGATAAGGGGCAAGTGGTCAGAGCCTGCATCCTTGCCTGGTTTTGGATAGGCAAGTGGGCGCACGCCGTTGGAGATAAAAACATGGTCGATTGCGAGTTGCGGCAGGTTGAAGAACCAACTTGGCCAAGTCGGCAGAGAGGACACCCGCCACAATCCGGCAAACTCCTGAAATCCCAAGAGCATGATCGATCCGGGTGCGGCGTTGAAATCTCCGGCAACAATGATCGGTCCCGGCGCGGAAAATGTCTCTCCAGCCAGTGCTTTGATTTGACGCCACTGCCGATTAGGTGTGTCGGGACGCATGAAATGTGCTCCAAACACCGTAAGCCCTTTCAATTCGTCACCAAACCGTACCCACAGGCTCACCGGGCCATCCCAACCGGCTTTCGCACCTTTTGCCACAAACGGCCTGCGGGAAAGGATTGCAAGATTGCAGTCTTTAATGTCACTGCATTCATATTGGTGCGGATACTCCGTTTTCAGGGCCGCAAGTGCCGGGCGGTGGAATGCAAAAAACTCCATCAATACGATCACATCCGCATTTGCTTCCTTTAGAAACTCTGCGATGCGGACCGAATCTCTGTTCCGCCCCCAGATATTGTAGGAAACCATGCGCAGTTCGACTTCTCCTGGAGCGGTGGCGGGAAATTTTCCCTTGGGCAGGATATGCGCTGGCCAGAGCCCGGCAAACAAAACCGTACCCACCGCAGCAAGCACAAGCGCGATTGCACCATAACGCTTGCGACGCAGTAAAAACAAAAGTGCAATTGCGAGCGCAAATCCAATTGCCGCGCCTGCGAAATGAACCCGTAGATGAGAAAACGCATCAAGCGGCACCCACACGCCGCCGAAATACCCGGCAGCGAGTGCCGCGAGGCTTAAAAAGAGGCCGATAGCGCAAAGGATAACAGCCCAGCCCGACACTGGCCGCCGCACAGGCTTAACCTTTTTGCGCCAGTCCACTTTGCGCTTCGCCTTAACCGGAGCTGCTTTGTCAGCAATCAGTTCGTCAGCTTCTTTATTGGAGGATGTTCCCATTTAAATCAATTCGCCCGTTATCTAGGCTTTGATATGAACCATTTTTCCCGATTCCGTCACCCAAGAAATGATCCAAAGGCAGGATTCTGGCATTAATCGGCTGAAAACACGCGGCCCAACGAGCGCCAGCACCTTTGGATTTTAACCTCACAGCATACGTGTTAAAGTGTCATCCCGATTTACAAAATGGTGTTTTAAAGCGGCACCGGCGTGTCCCAAAACCAAAGCGATGCCCGCATAGGCGAAATAGTAGTGGATAGATGTCGAGACATCCCGCGTGCTTTCAGAGTTCTGCATAAGTGCCGGCACTTCAAACAAACCAAACATCGACACCCCCTGCCCGGAAGATGTTGTCATAATGTATCCTGTAACAGGAACCACAACCATCAGCGCATAAAGCACCCAATGCATCGTTTTTGATGCGTTCTTTTCATTGGGTGTCAGAGTTTTGCCAGGCGCAGGCGGTTTGTTGAAAAACTGCCAGCCAATTTTGCAAAACGCCAGCGCCAAGACAACCATTCCCACCGCTTTGTGTGCCTCAAGACTATCGTGATACCAAGGATCATAATAGCCTAGACCAACCATCCACCACCCGAGGGCAATCAATCCGATAATGCCAAAGGCAATTGTCCAGTGCAGCCCCTTCGACACCAATCCGAATTTGTCTTTGCTGTTATAGAGCATCGTCACACCAGCCCGTGCGTTACGGCACATTCATCTAAAATGCCGAACTACTTTTTCTTGATGGCTTCAATCATCAATTGCAACTCAATATTTTCTGCAGCAGGGCCAAGATCGTAGCTCATGCCAAAATCCTTACGCGCCAGTGTGTAAGTACCTTCGAAGCCCGCCCGATAACCTCCCCAAGGATCATTACCTTCGTTGATTTTTTTGATATCGAAAGTGATCGCTTTGGTGACGCCGAGTAATGTGAGATCACCCGTTAGTTTTCCACCATCGGCACCGCCTTCAAATTTTGTACTTGTAAAGGTTGCCGTCGGAAATTTGTCGACATTAAAAAAGTCACCACTGCGCAAATGTTTGTCGCGATCGGCCCAGTTCGTGTCAACGCTGGCAGTATCAATCGTCAGTGAAATGTTCTGTGCATCTGCTCCCGCAGCTGGATCGTAGTTCATTGTGCCTTCAAATTTGTTGAACTGGCCAGAGAGCCAGCTAATACCTAAATGCTTGGTGCGAAACTGGATGAACGAATGAGCTGGATCGACGGTATATTCTGCAGCATGAACACCAATCGGAGTTACAGCAAACAGAGCTACACCAAACGCAACAGCAGCAAATTTTGTAAATCTCTTAGTCATCAGAAGGTCACCTTTTTGCAAAAACGGGATTACGATTCAGGTGGCCACCACGAGGCGACCTCGGGAAACGGCTAAGGAATTTTTTGCATCCCAAAAATACTAATATCAAATCAGGAAAAATTACATTTTCGTGAGTTGGGAAAATGCGTTCAAGGCGTTGGCGTTCACAAAACCAGTTTCATGCCTTCATGACTGGCCCTAAATCCCAGGTTCTCGTAGAACCGATGCGCGTCTGGGCGGGATTTGTCAGTGGTGAGTTGGGCCAGCAGACAGCCTCGCTCACGCGCAGCATCCAGCGCAAAATTCATCATTTTTTGGCCGATACCACGCCCACGCAGAGCAGACGAAACCCGCACGGCTTCAATCAGCGCGCGCTCGTTTCCACCACGTGAAAGATAGGGAATATATGTAACCTGGTAGATGCCAACAACTTCTCCAGAAAGCTCCGCAACCATTAAAGCGTTGCGGGCATCGAGAGCAATTTCGTCAAATGCATTTAAATAACGTGACAGCCCTTCCGCGCTCAAATCTTCCCTGCCCGCTCCAAGCTTGTCATCGGCAAGCAGCGCGCGGATTGCCTCCACATCACTGCGGATAGCTTCGCGGATGATGAACTGGCTGTCAGTCAATGTTTCAACTTTCTTTCCATGATCAATGCCGGAATATCGCTGGCGGCACCACAATGGGCAGTCTTACCGATGATTGTGAACCCGTTCGCCAGATAAAATCTGTGAGCGTTGAATTGCTTTTCATGCACCTCAAGTTCAATCCGCTGCGCTATTGGAAAATTTGCCTCCAAACAATTCAGCAACGCTTTGCCGAGCCCCTTGCCTTGAGTTTCGGGCAAAACATAAAGCCGGGAAAGGCGAACCACTCCGCCTTCCTGGGCATATGCATAGGCATGACCACACAGCCTTGCGTCTTGCTCAGCCACCAGGAACAGGTGGTCCACCGTTGCGATTTCCTGGCGCAGCACATCTTGCGAATGCCAAGCGCTGGAAATCTCTGCGACTTTTTTAGCGCCAATCAGAGGGTCATATGTATCGTGCCACGTCGCCAGTAAAAACTGGCTGACAGCGCTCGCATCACCTGGGAGCGCGCGCCTTATGGTTGGCCGCTCACCCATCCAGCCCAAGCTTGGCTTTCAATATATCGTTGACCGCCTGCGGATTTGCCTTGCCTTGCGTTGCCTTCATAACCTGGCCAACAAACCAGCCGATCATGTTTGGCTTTTCTTTCACCGCTTCGGCCTTGTCACCGTTTGCGGCGATGATTTCGTCCACCACAGCTTCAATCGCACCAGTATCGGTGACCTGTTTCATGCCGCGCGCTTCGACGATTTCGCGTGGGTTCCCACCTTCTGCCCAAACGATTTCAAAAAGGTCCTTGGCGATTTTGCCGGAAATGACCTTTTCCTCAATCAGATCGATCACCGCACCGAGTTGGCCGGCAGAGATCGGGCTATCGGCAATACCGTGGCCATCCTTGTTAAGTCGGCCGGAAAGCTCATTGATCACCCAGTTTGCTGCAAGCTTGCCATCACGGCCCTTGGCAACATCTTCAAAGAAAGCCGCATCCGCAGGATCGGTAATCAAGACGCTGGCATCATAGGGCGACAGGCCAAAATCAGAGATCAGCCGGGCTTTTTTCTCATCGGGCAATTCCGGCAGACTTGCCGCAATTTCATCAACAAGCACCTGGTCAAACTCAAGCGGCAGCAGATCCGGATCGGGGAAATAGCGGTAATCATGTGCTTCTTCTTTAGAGCGCATGGAGCGGGTCTGGCCAGACTTTGGATCAAACAGCCGGGTTTCCTGATCAATCGAGCCACCATCTTCCAGAATATCAATCTGGCGCCGCGCTTCATATTCAATCGACTGTCCGATGAAACGGATCGAGTTTACATTCTTGATTTCACACCGGGTGCCGAACGGTTCGCCTGGACGGCGCACAGAGACGTTCACATCGGCGCGCAAGGAACCCTGCTCCATATTGCCGTCACAGGTTCCGAGATAGCGCAAAATGGTGCGCAGCTTGGTCACATACTCCCTGGCTTCTTCAGAAGACCGCACATCCGGCAGAGAGACAATTTCCATCAGCGCAACGCCGGAGCGGTTAAGGTCGATCACCGATTTCCCCGGCACCAGATCGTGAATGGATTTACCCGCGTCCTGCTCCATGTGCAGACGCTCAATACCCACTTCCACAGTTTCGTCCGGCATGTCGAGAATGACCTTGCCAGCGCCAACAATAGGATCCTTGAACTGGGAAATCTGATAGCCCTGAGGCAAATCTGGATAGAAGTAGTTCTTGCGGTCAAACACCGAGCGTTTGTTGATTTTCGCCTTCAGGCCAAGCCCTGTTTTCACTGCCTGTTCAACACAGAACCTGTTGATCACTGGTAGCATGCCCGGCATGGCAGCATCCACCAACGACACATGGTCATTTGGCGCACCGCCAAATTCTGCTGATGCACCAGAGAACAGTTTCGCCTTGGACGAAATCTGGGCGTGCACTTCCAAGCCAACAATCAGCTCCCATTCACCGGTTGCCCCGGGAATGAATTTCTTTGGATCAGGCGTTCTTGCTTCTGCGTAGGTCATAATTGCAATTCCTTCACCTGTTCTACCACCACTTATCCGGTCGCGCCGTGAAGCCGGCCGCGTCTTCCATCACGCCAGAGACCTTGAACAAGGTTTCTTCATCAAACGGCTTGCCGATCAACTGAAGTCCGAGCGGCAACCCGTCCTTGTCCAAACCAGCCGGGATCGAAATGCCCGGCAGACCAGCCATATTCACCGTCACGGTGAAAATATCATTCAGATACATGGTCACAGGATCGGTAATTTCGCCCGGTGCAAACGCGGCGTTTGGTGCGGTTGGGGTAAGCACCACATCCACATCATTCCAAGCCTCATCAAAATCGCGCTTGATCAGAGTGCGTACTTTCTGGGCACGTAGGTAATAAGCGTCATAATAACCCGCTGAAAGCACATAAGTGCCGATCAGCACCCGGCGTTTTACTTCTGCGCCGAAGCCAGCAGAGCGGGAATTTTCATACATGGAGACAATATCATCGCCCGGCACCCGGAGCCCGTAACGCACCCCGTCATAGCGCGCCAGATTGGAAGAGGCTTCCGCCGGAGCGACAATGTAGTAAGCCGGCAAAGCATATTTGGTGTGTGGCAGGGAAATTTCCTTCACCTCAGCACCTACCGCTTTCAGCCAGTCGATACCTTGCTGCCATAGAGTTTCGATCTCATCGGGCATGCCATCGACCCGGTATTCCTTCGGAATGCCAACGCGCAACCCGCGGATATCACCTGTCAGGGCCGCCTCATAATCAGGCACCGGCAGATCGACCGAGGTTGCGTCTTTTTCATCCACACTGGCCATTGATTTGAGCATGATCGCAGCGTCGCGCACATCACGGGTGATCGGGCCTGCCTGATCAAGCGAGGAGGCGAAGGCCACAATGCCCCAGCGCGAGCAGCGGCCATAGGTAGGTTTAATGCCAACAGTGCCTGTGAACGATGCCGGCTGGCGGATCGAGCCGCCAGTATCGGTCGCAGTGGCACCTGCACATAAATGTGCCGCCGTTGCTGAAGCAGAACCACCAGATGATCCACCTGGCACCAAAGCGGCATTATCGCCGCCGCCGCGCCGCCAGGGGTTGACCACATTGCCGTAGTAAGACGTTTCATTGGACGAGCCCATGGCGAATTCATCCATATTGAGCTTCCCAAGCATCACTGCGCCATCGTTAAACAGATTGGCGGCAACGGTTGCGTCATAGACCGGTTCAAAACTGTCAAGCACGTGCGAGCACG
>CAJQND010000280.1 GCA_905479595.1 uncultured Hyphomicrobiales bacterium | reverse complement strand
CGGCGGGCTTGGCAGTTTTTCTTCAGGCGATTTGTTTGGCAGTGGTCAGACGCCGCAAGATAACGCCTCCCAATCTCCTGACGTATCCGCAATTACCAATGCTGGTGGCGTTAAAGTGGCCTTTCTGCTGCCTCTGGGCGTAAAAGGTGAGGCTGGGAATGTTGCCCGTTCGCTCAAAGAAGCTGGCGAAATGGCTCTGGTGGAATCCGGCAATCCGGGCATCACATTGCTTACCAAAGACACCGGCGGCACCCCCGCAGGCGCAGCAGCTGCCGCCCAAAACGCAATTAATGAGGGTGCTGAACTGATTATCGGGCCGCTTTTCGCTGGGTCCGTGCAAGCTGTTGGCCCGGTCGCCCGGCAAAAAGGTGTGCCGGTTATCGCATTTTCCTCCGTCAGCTCAGTAGCCGAAAATGGCGTCTATCTGATGAGCTTTCTGCCAGAAGAAGAAGTTGCAAATATCGTGCGCTATTCTGCCAGTAAAGGCCGCAAACGTGTGGTCGCCATGGTGCCCAAAACCGCTTATGGCGGGTTAATAGAGCGCGCTCTGGCCTCAGAACTTCAAAGACGTGGCGGCACACTGGTCGGCGTACACCGCTACGCTCGCACGTCGCAAGGCATCATCGTACCGTCAAAGGGCGTTGTACAAACTCTATCCAACGCATCTAACCCGGCTGATACTTTGCTGATTGCCGAAGGTGGCGATATGTTGCGTATGGTGTCCAGCGCTCTTGCCAATGCAGGTCTGCGCCGCGATACGGTAAAACTTGTCGGCACCGGCAAATGGGATGAACCGATCACCTCTTCTATCTCACTTTTGCAAGGCGGCTGGTATCCAGGTGTTTCACCAGCCCAGACAAACGCATTTAAAGGCCGTTTCCGGAAAACCTATGGCCGTGACCCGCAACGCATCGCAAGCCTTGCATATGACGCGGTTAGCCTCGCAATCGCTCTTGCCCGCAAGCCTGCCGGCAGCCGGTTCACAGCGAGCAACCTGACAAATTCGCAAGGGTTTCAGGGTTCAAACGGCTTGTTCAGATTTACCCCGCAAGGGCGGAACCAACGTGGCCTCTCAATCCTTGATGTCACTTCGAATGGCCCGCGCGTCATTGGTCCGCCGCCGAGCAGTTTTTCAGCCGGGTTCTAGCGTTCAGATTTATCCGTTACAAAGATAACCGGTAAGGGCGTTTAGCACCCGTCGGCCTTTCGGGGTTGCCGCTAAATGGCTGTTCGATCCATGTGTGGTTACAAGCCCTTCTTCTTGAAGAAGCGTAATCCGGCTCATCGGCAAGGCGTGGTCTGCCAGCGCTTCATAGCGGGTCAGATCAATTCCTTCTGCCAGCCTGAGGCCCATTAGTAAAAACTCTTCCGCCTGCTCTTGCGCAGTTAATGTAGTATTTTCGTTGATCCCTGCGCCATTTCGCTCAACCAACTGCAGCCAGGTTTCGGGATGTTTGATCATATCGATCGCATGTCGTTTACCGTCTTCGTCACCAAGCCTTGAATGAGCACCTGGGCCTATTCCAGCATATTCGCCATATTGCCAGTAGAGCTTGTTATGCTTTGAGGCATGGCCAGGAGCAGCGTGGTTGGAAACCTCATATGCTGTAAGCCCGGCTGCCTCTGTAAGCTCCTGGGTCACGTCATAAAGTGCAAGTGCTGCATCTTCTCCGGGAATGTTAAGTTTCCCATTCTCATAGAGCTCGTGATACCGGGTCTCCGGCTCGATGGTGAGTTGATAAAGCGACATGTGGCCTTGTTGTTCCCCAAGAGCGCGGGAAAGCTCCTCGCGCCAATCATTGAGTGCTTGGTCTGGCCGGGCATAAATCATATCAAATGAAACACGCGGGAACGTTTTCGCTGCCAACCGGAAGGCGTTGAGCGCCTCTGCCGCAGAGTGTTGGCGGCCAAGCGCTTTTAACGCGCGGTCATCCAGTGCCTGCACCCCGACCGAAACACGGTTGACGCCAGCGGTACGGTAGCCAGCAAAATTCCTCGCCTCAACACTGGTCGGATTTGCTTCCAACGTAATTTCAGCATCTCCGGGAACGTCAAAAACTCCGGCTGCCGCTTCCAGAACACACGCCACCGCTTGTGGGCTCATGAGGGATGGTGTGCCACCACCAAAAAAAATACTTTCAATCACTCTTGGTCCGCTACGCTCTCCCATCCAGCGTAGCTCGCGGACCAAGGCGTCAACAAAACGTCCCTCATCAACCCGTTCATGGCGAACATGAGAGTTGAAATCGCAATAAGGGCATTTAGCCAGACAGAATGGCCAATGGACATAAAGACCAAGACGCGATGGCCCGGTCATTGGCTAAAACAACTGGCCAATAATTTTGCGAAGGCATCCGCCCGGTGGGAAATCGCATGTTTCGCCTCAGGGTCCATTTCGCCAAATGTGATTTCATGGCCATCGGCCAGAAACACCGGGTCATACCCGAAGCCATTTGCCCCACGCGGTGGCCAGACCAACTCGCCAGATACCCGGCCCTCAAAGCATTCGAAATGCCCGTCTGGCCAGGCCAGACACAGCGAACAGATAAAGTGTGCGCGGCGCGCCTGTGGCGTGCTTGCGCCTTTACCAGCCAAAGCTTCTTCGACTTTTTCCATCGCCAGAGAAAAATCTTTTGTCGGTCCTGCCCAACGGGCTGAGTAAATGCCAGGAGCACCATCAAGTGCGTCCACCGCCAACCCGCTATCATCGGCAAGGGCGGGCAGACCTGAACCACGCGCCGCGGTAACCGCCTTGAGCTGCGCGTTGCCGGAAAATGTAGTTTCGGTTTCTTCCGGTTCCGGCAGGTTCAGTTCTCCAGCTGACACCGCGTTTACACCGAGCGGTGCCAAAAGATCACCGATCTCGCGCACTTTTCCAGGATTGTGGCTCGCCACCACCAATCGCTCATCGGTGAATTTGTGTGCGCTCATCGGTTTACGCCACAGCGGTTTTTTGCAAGCTCACCAAGCGGTCAATGCCTGTTCCAGCCAGACCCATCAACGCCAGAAACTCATCTTGCGAGAACGGGTTTTTTTCCGCTGTACCTTGAATTTCCACAATGCCGCCAGAGCCGGTCATGACAAAATTCGCATCTGTATCAGCTTCGGAATCCTCAGCGTAATCCAGATCGCAAACCGGCGTTCCGCGATAGATGCCACAGCTTATGGCGGCCACATGATCGATCAACGGGTCTTCTTTCAGCATGTCGCGGGCTTTCATCCATGCAACGCAGTCATGTAAAGCAACCCAGGCACCGGTGATGGAAGCTGTGCGGGTGCCGCCATCGGCTTGCAACACATCGCAATCCACTGATATCTGGCGCTCACCGAGTTTTTTCATATCCACTACTGCGCGCAGGGAACGCCCGATCAGGCGCTGGATTTCCTGGGTTCTGCCAGATTGTTTTCCTGAACTTGCCTCACGGCGCATACGGCTACCGGTTGAGCGCGGCAACATACCATATTCTGCCGTTACCCATCCGCCGCCACTGCCGCGCAACCAAGGCGGCACCCGTTCTTCCAAGCTAGCTGTGCATAAAACATGGGTATCGCCGCAACGGATCAGGCAGGAGCCTTCTGCGTGCTTGGCAAAGCCCCTTTCAAGAGTTACGGGACGGATGTCTTCAGGGCTTCGATTGGATGGGCGCATGATAGGCTTTCTAAGTTTTTTGAATTTCACTCTAAAGTTTTCAATTTCACATGGGTTTCGGTTGCGGACACTATCGCCTGGCGCGGCCTTGCTCAAGAGCGCATTGTTGACCGCAGCACCTTCACTACCTAAATTCTATCTGTGACACTCAATTTTTTCGAAAGTACAGCGTGATAATGGAGAAACGGTTTACCGGACTTGCCGATCTCGACCACAGGTCACGGGAAATATTCCGCCATTTGGTCGAAGCCTATCTCGATACCGGTGACCCGGTCGGCTCACGCACTTTGTCGCGCAGCCTTCCAGTCAGCTTGTCGCCTGCCTCTGTGCGCAATGTGATGTCGGATCTGGAAGCGACAGGGTTGATATTCGCGCCCCACACAAGTGCCGGGCGCATTCCCACCGAAATTGGCTTGCGCATGTTTGTTGACGGGTTGCTGGAAGTCGGTGATCTGGGCACTGCAGAGCGTTCTGAGATTGATGCCCAGGTCGCTGCCGCCGAAAATTTTGGCTCATCTGAAGAAATGCTTACAGTGGCGACAAACCTGTTATCCGGCTTGAGCCATTGTGCCGGTCTGGTGGTCACCCCCAAAGCAAACGTCCGGATCAAGCACATTGAATTTGTCGCTCTTGAACCAACCAAGGCATTGGTGGTGATTGTTGGCGAGGATAATAACGTTGAGAATCGGGTCATCGACCTGCCCGCCGGCCTTCCAGCTTCCAGCCTCACTCAGGCTGCGAACTATCTCAATGCCCGCTTTCAACGCAGTACAATAGGAGAAACTTCGCACGCGGTGTTGGAAGAAATAAAAAACCGAGAGGCTGAACTGGATGAATTAACAGCCCGTGTGGTCAGCGACGGCATCGCCACCTTGACTGAACAACCAGGGGGCATGGACGGTAAAACCCTGATTGTACGCGGTCGCGCAAATCTGCTCGAAGACCTCTCTGCAGTTGAAGATCTGGAACGCATCCGGCGGTTGTTTGATGATCTGGAAACCAAGCGCGAAATGATCCGCCTTCTTGAACTTGCTGAAAATGGCGAAGGAGTGCGGATTTTTATCGGGTCTGAAAATAATCTTTTTTCCTTGTCCGGGTCGTCACTCGTGGTTGCACCATATCGCGACACAAGCCAGAAAATCGTTGGAGTCTTGGGGGTGATTGGGCCAACCCGCTTAAATTATGGCCGCATTATTCCAATGGTTGACTACACCGCGCGGCTGGTGGGACGATTGCTCTCTTGATTTTTTTTGCTGTAACCCTGATATCGTGTCCAAAATAGATGCGCGCCGATCTGTGCTGACGATCGGACCACAGAGGTAAAAAATGAGCAAGACAGGAAAGCCTGACCCAACGGCAGACATCAAGCAGCCGACTGAAGAAGAATTGGCCGAAGCTTTGGCGGCGGGCAATGATAATGTTTTACAGGATGCCGCGGACGCAATCTTGCGAGATGCGGTAGACGTACCCGAAGAAGGAACTGATCCGGATCCGTTTGTGGTGCTTGAACGGCTGCAAAGCGAAAACGAAGAGTTGAATAACCAGGTTTTACGATTGGCCGCAGAAATGCAAAACCTGCGCCGGCGCACAGAGCGTGAAAAATCGGAAGCTTCGAAATATGCAAATTCTGCCTTTGCCCGCGACATCATCGCAGTGGCCGATAATATGGGTCGGGCCATTTCCGCAGTTCCAGAAGAAGAGCGCGAAGCCAGTGACGCAGTGAAAAACCTGCTTGCCGGGTTAGAAATGACCGAACGCGAACTTCTCAGTGTTTTTCAACGCCACGGCATTGAAAAGCTTGAACCGAAGGGCAAAAAATTCGACCCCAATTTTCACGACGCGGTTTTTGAAATCGAAAACACCGAAGTGCCCAGCGGCACTGTGCTTGAAGTGGCTCAGAGCGGTTATTCCATCGCAGGGCGCGTGTTGCGCCCCGCCATGGTAGGCGTATCGAAAGGCGGACCAAAATCGGCACCCTTGCAAGACGGGGACGACAAGGGAGAAAGCTAGGTCCGAAATCATTTCACATTTACTTTACTTACTCTAATATGCGGGGCGTGGGCTGGGGACATGAATAAGTCAAAATAACCTGAAACCGGGTGTTTGGCTGACGAGTGTTGCGAATTTTAACGCCCCGATGTTTTGGCAATATGGAAGGGAGCGAGCATGGCTGGCGAGAACGACAAATGGGAACTGTACAAAGATAAAAGAGGCGAACACCGCTGGCGGCGCACCGCTTCAAACGGAAAAATCGTCGGTAAATCCAGTGAAGGCTACGTTAAGCGGCCTGATTGCAAGGCAAATGCCCAGCGCCACGGCATGGACGGCAACCCGAAAGGACTAGGCAGTTCCGATAAATGGGATGTCTACCAGGACAAACGCGGAGAATGGCGTTGGCGCCGCGCGGCAACAAATGGTGAGATTACCGGCGCTGCCTCTGAAGGTTATGTCGGCAAGGCTGACTGCACCGCAAACGCCAAGCGCAACGGCATGGCGTAATCCAGCCCCTTATCAAAAAACAAAAGCACTGTGGCCATCGATAAACCCAGGCCCAGTGCTTTTATTTTGGCGCGGTCACCCGGCGAATAGTTAAATTTATTCGCCCACCGCCAATCAACAGCGTGGACGAACCTGGAATGATTCTGTTCACGCCATGATATGCCATGCGTGCTTTTCCAGCCAAAACCAGCGCATCACCTGAATGCAGTTTGAAAGAGCGCGTTGGATCTTTGCGCGACAGCCCACCAATTTTGAACACTGCCGTGTCGCCCAACGAGAGTGAAACGACGGGCGCATCAAATATCTCTTCATCTTCATCACGATGCAGCCCCATTTTTGCACCCTCTCGATAATGATTGAGCAAGCAACATTCCGCAGCATGAGGATAGTCCGCCAGTTTTTCCCATGCAGATCGCACAATTTCCGGCATTTCCAGCCAAGGCTGGCCAGTTACCGGGTGCAAAGGTTGGTAACGATAACCTGAACGGTCGGAAACCCAGCCAAGAGTGCCAAAATTGGTCATTTTGACGCTAAGTGGCCGGCCTGTGCGCGGCATAACCGGCTGGAACAGCGGCGCATCAGCAACCGCGCCGCGCAACTTTGCCACAAGGTCTTTTTGAGCTGCTTCACCCAGAAATCCTGGAATATGCTTCATTCCGTCCACGGCTTACCCACTCTCCCAGTCATTTCCTGAAGTTTAAGCCCTAAAATTGTCATTTTTTCGCAACTTGTGCGCTTGCAGGCCCTCCATCAACTCCCTATATACCGCTCAACGGCAAAACGGGATGGAAACACCCGTTCACAATGCCGGAATGTTTGATGTTTCCAAGTACCGCGGGGGCTGACCGGGCAAATCTGGTGCCCATGGATGCTGTTGCAGGTCCACATAGCCCGCCTGAAGGAGTAGAAATATGTCGAAGATTATTGGGATCGACCTTGGCACCACCAATTCTTGCGTTGCCGTTATGGACGGCAAGGAGCCAAAGGTTATCGAAAATGCAGAGGGCGCACGCACGACGCCTTCCATGGTAGCATATACCGAAGACAACGAAGTTCTTGTAGGCCAGCCAGCCAAGCGCCAGGCGGTCACCAACCCTGAGAACACCCTGTTTGCTATTAAACGCCTCATTGGCCGTCGCTTTACCGACAAAATGGTGAAGAAGGACAAGGAGCTTGTGCCTTACGAAATCGTCAAGGCAGACAATGGCGATGCCTGGGTGAAAGCACGCGGCGAGAAATATGCCCCGGCGCAGGTTTCCGCACACATTCTTACCAAAATGAAAGAGACCGCTGAGCGCTATCTTGGCGAGCCGGTCACCCGCGCGGTAATTACCGTCCCGGCATATTTCAACGATTCACAGCGTCAGGCCACCAAAGATGCAGGCAAGATTGCCGGTCTTACGGTCGAGCGCATTATCAATGAGCCAACTGCTGCGGCACTTGCCTATGGCCTCGACAAAAAAGAAGCCGGCGTGATTGCGGTATATGACCTTGGCGGCGGCACATTTGACGTATCTGTCCTGGAAATCGGCGATGGCGTTTTTGAAGTGAAATCAACCAATGGGGACACGTTCCTTGGCGGCGAAGATTTCGACATGCGCATTGTTGATTACCTGGCTGATGAATTCAAAAAAGCACAGGGCGTCAACCTGCGCGGCGACAAACTTGCGCTGCAGCGGCTGAAAGAGGCTGCCGAAAAGGCGAAGATCGAACTCTCTTCAGCGACCCAGACGGAAGTAAACCTGCCGTTCATCACAGCTGATGCCTCCGGCCCGAAACATCTGACCATGAAGTTCACTCGTGCCAAGCTGGAAAGCCTGGTGGATGATCTCATCCAGCGCACTGTTGCGCCGTGTAAATCTGCTTTGAAAGATGCCGGGCTTTCTCCGGGCGATATTGACGAGGTTATTCTCGTTGGCGGCATGACCCGTATGCCGAAGGTTATCGAGACGGTCAAAAACTTCTTTGGCAAAGAGCCTCACAAGGGTGTTAACCCGGATGAAGTTGTCGCGACTGGCGCAACCATTCAGGCGGGCGTTCTGCAGGGCGACGTTAAAGACGTGTTGTTGCTTGATGTGACCCCGCTTTCGCTGGGCATTGAAACGCTGGGTGGCGTGTTCACCCGGTTGATTGATCGCAACACGACCATTCCTACCAAGAAGTCGCAGGTTTTCTCTACCGCTGAAGACAGCCAGTCAGCAGTCACCATCCGGGTTTTCCAGGGTGAACGCGAAATGGCGGCGGACAACAAGATGCTTGGTCAGTTTGATCTGGTCGGCTTGCCTCCTGCGCCACGTGGCATTCCACAAATCGAAGTAACCTTCGATATTGATGCCAACGGTATTGTGAATGTGTCGGCGAAAGACAAAGGCACTGGCAAGGAGCAGCAAATCCGCATCCAGGCATCTGGTGGCTTGTCTGACGACGAGATCGACAACATGGTCAAGGATGCTGAAACCAACGCGGAAGAAGATAAGAAACGCCGCGAGTTGGTGGAAGCCAAGAACCAGGCTGAAGCACTGATGCATTCAACCGAGAAAACCCTGGCTGAGCATTCCGACAAGGTTTCCGATGCAGATAAGTCTGCAATTGAAACCGCCATCGAAGATGTTAAGGCAGCTCTAGAGGCTGATGATGCGGCTGAAATTGAAGTCAAGAGCCAAATTCTGGTTCAGGCATCAATGAAACTTGGTGAAGCAATGTATGCTGCACAGGAATCGGAAGCCGACGGCGGAACTGAAGACGGCATCGATGGCAAGCCCGTTGACGGCGAAGACGTGGTGGATGCAGATTTCGAAGAAGTCTCCGATGATGACGGCGACGACGAAAAGAAATCGGCTTAAAGGCCACCCGAAATGACACCCGCCCCCATTTGTCCAATGGATTCATTCCACCGGCAATTGGGGGCGTATCATACAATTCACTGAATAAATCCA
>CAJQND010000279.1 GCA_905479595.1 uncultured Hyphomicrobiales bacterium | reverse complement strand
TTCAATAATCTCGCGCACATCATCAATGCCGGTATTTGAGGCCGCGTCCATCTCTATGACATCCACGTGGCGCGATGCAAGAATAGCTTCGCAATGCTCGCCGGGTTCAGTCATTTTTACGGTTGGGGCGTCGTTTTGTTCGCTAGAATAATTGAGTGCACGGGCGATTAGCCGTGCTGTTGTTGTCTTACCAACACCGCGTACCCCGGTGAGCATATAAGCTTGAGCAATGCGGCCGGTTTCAAAAGCATTCGCCAGCGTGCGCACCATGGCATCCTGGCCAATCAGCTCGTCGAATGTGGAAGGCCGATACTTACGCGCCAATACCCGGTATCCGGTGGCGGAAGAAATATCTTTATTGCTAGATGACAATTGCACGCCGCCCTGTAATCTCCAGCCGGCCTCGGCTTGTTATTTAAATCACTGGGTCCGGCGCATTTCGCCCACGAGCGGACGAAAAGGAAAAAGGTGGAAGGCTGGACAGACAACCCGCGCCGGTCTCGTTAGGGCTGCTTCCTTCCGGATCTGACCCAGTTGGCGAGAGACACGCCTGCCGCCAACCTTCCAACGCCACTATATCGTCTACATGCCCCCAAATGGCAAGAAAAAGCTTTGCCCTGGCTATCTGGCCCATGTCATATCAAAGTTCGGAGAACGAGAGGACAAACCGCATGGCGGATGAATTGATACATAGTTTTGCTGGCGGTACGCTGAACCGGGCGGCACTTGAACGCCCGCTAGAGGGCTTTGTTGACGCGCAACTTACGTCTGCAACCGCTCAGATTATCTCGTTTGCAGGTGATCGCGCGCTTATTGATGTGAGCGATGATCAACCAAAATTGCACCTTGTAACACATGGCGACCTGCCCAATTCGGGACCAATTCCGCCAATTTTTCTTGGGCTCCGGGAAGATGAATCCCCAGTTTTTGCGCAATTTACTGATGTTTTGGATGATGGCGCACCGGCAACTTCATTTCCTGACCATATCAAAGCGATAGATTTGCGTTCTCTTGCCGGACAAGCGATTTTGCCGCCTGAAGAACTTGGCTTGCTCGCCTATGCCCGTTCGCTCACAGCTTGGCACTCAGCGCACCGGTTCTGTGCAAATTGTGGACACGCCACGGTCATCAAAACCGGTGGCGATCGGCGACATTGTGATGCATGTCAGCGCGAGCATTATCCCCGCACCGATCCGGTGGCGATTATGTTGGTCCATAAAGGTGATAAATGTCTGCTGGGCCGGGGACGCCATTTCGAAGAGTTGCGTTATTCCGCCCTTGCGGGATTTGTTGAAACCGGTGAAACCATCGAGGAAGCTGCGCGACGGGAAATACTCGAAGAATCAGGTGTCCTGGTTGGTTCCATCTCCTATCATTCAAGCCAGCCTTGGCCTTTCGTTTCCAGCTTGATGATCGGGCTGATGGGCGAAGCTCTGAGCGAAGACATCGTTATGGATGAAGCAGAACTTGAAGATGTGCGCTGGTTTTCCCGCGCTGACGCAAAGGCAATGCTGGATGGCACACACGAACAAGGCTTCTCTGCCCCGCCGCCACTGGCCATCGCGCACCATCTTTTGCAGTCGTTCGTAAACGCATGAGGCCCAAAATGGCCTGTACCTAACTGTAAACTTGCCAAAAGCCGCGCCACGCGGTCTAATTGATTGGGGCTGGTTTCTTTTTTATGGAGACCATCTGATGAGGCGCACAAAAGCTGACGGGAAAATTTCTAACAAGGCTTACGAAAAAGAACTCACACGGCTTCAGGTTGAGCTTGTCAAACTGCAAGAGTGGATA
Source organism: uncultured Hyphomicrobiales bacterium (assembly GCA_905479595.1). GTDB lineage: Bacteria > Pseudomonadota > Alphaproteobacteria > Rhizobiales > CAJQND01 > CAJQND01. The sequence continues at coordinate 2,160 of CAJQND010000279.1, read as the reverse complement.
AAACACGAAGGTCTCAAGGTTGTTATAATTTTTGAAGGCCGGGATGCTGCAGGCAAGGGCGGCACAATAAAACGCATAACCGAGCCGCTTAATCCGCGTATCTGTTCCGTCGTTGCGCTTCCTGCCCCGACCGAGCGCGAAAAAACCCAATGGTATTTCCAGCGCTACGCATCACATTTGCCTGCCGCCGGTGAAATGGTGATTTTCGACCGCTCCTGGTTCAACCGTGCTGGGGTTGAGCGGGTGATGGGTTTCTGCACAGAAGAAGAATACAAAGAATTCATGCGCTCTTGCCCGGAGTTTGAACGCATGCTGGTACGTTGTGGTATCAAACTCATAAAATACTGGTTCTCGGTGAGTGACGATGAGCAGGAACGGCGTTTTCAGGCGCGACTTACCAGGCCAACAAAGCGGTGGAAACTTTCACCCATGGATTTGGAATCGCGCAAGCGCTGGGTTGAATACTCAAAAGCCAAGGACGCAAATTTTGCGCATACCGATATTAAACAGGCTCCCTGGTGGGTTGTTAATGCAGACATTAAAAAACACGCACGCCTCACCTGCATCTCCCATCTCTTGAGCTTGTTCAACTACGAGGATTTAACGCCTGAGACCGTGATCCTTGAAGATCGACCGCCGCAATCTGGCTATGTTCGCCCACTGATGGAGGACCAAACATTCGTTCCAGATGTTGTGAGCGAGCTTATTGTGAAGGATCAAAGCAAGGCGAAACCTAACGCTTAGCGGATGATTGTGCGTATGCTTGGTGTGCAAGTGTTAGGAGCGGTGGTTTTATAAACCCCACTTGCTATTAGCTGACAATCTGCCATTGATTTAGAATCGTTCCAAACTATAATCGGGCTTTCCAATACCCAGATTATCCTTGCGCAGCGGAGCCAGCAGTGAAGCCGTTTTCCGAACTTACCGAACAGGAAATTCTTGCGCTCGCCATTTCTAGCGAAGATGACGATGCACGAACCTATATAAGTTTTGCCAACGCAATCCATGATGATTACCCGGCCTCGGCACGGGTGTTTATGGATATGGCGGAAGAAGAACATGAACATCGCCGCAGGCTTACTAATGCCTATGTTAAAAAATTTGGTGATTATATTCCGCTGATCCGCCGTTCTGATGTGGCTGGTTTTGTGAAACACAAGCCTGCCTGGTTGATGAAGCATTTGACCCTGGACACCGTGCGCAAACGTGCAGAAGTGATGGAGCTGGAGAATTACCGGTTCTATCTCCAGGCAGCGGAGCGTTCTAAAGACGCGGATGTCAAAAAGCTTCTGCTTGAATTGGCGAAAGAGGAAAAGGACCATGAATCCCTTGCCGGAAAACTCCAGGAGAAACACCTTCCAGCTGACGTAAAGCTGGAAGAACAAGATGCTGAGAAGCGTTTGTTTTTGTTGCAGGTTATACAGCCGGGTTTGCTCGGACTTATGGATGGCTCGGTTTCAACCCTGGCACCCTTGTTTGCGGCCGCATTTGCAACCCACTCCACCTGGCAAACTTTTCTTGTGGGTGCAGCAGCATCAATCGGCGCGGGCATTTCCATGGGGTTTGCAGAAGCCTTGTCCGATGATGGCGAGTTGACCGGGCGTGGGCACCCAATGATCCGTGGGTCTGCTGCCGGCATCATGACGGCAGTGGGCGGGTTGGGACACACCCTGCCATATTTGATCAACGATTTCTGGACCGCTACGGTTCTGGCTGTGATTATCGTGTTTATTGAGCTCTGGGTGATTTCCTGGGTACGTTACAAGTATATGGACACACCGTTTTTGCGCGCTGCGTTCCAGATTGCTGTTGGCGGTTTCATCGTATTTCTTGCCGGAATACTCATAGGGCTTGCGGGATGAAGATCCCTTCGCGGAGCGATGTAGAAGCACTTGATCGTTCTGATCCTCTGGCCCCGATGCGGGGGCGGTTCCATTTGCCTGAAGGGATGATCTATCTGGATGGTAATTCCCTTGGTCCGATGGCCAGGTCTGTGCCAGCCGCGATGGACACCACTCTTCGCGAAGAATGGGCTACGGGCTTGATTTCAAGCTGGAACAATGCGGGTTGGTGGGATCTCGCGATTACTTTAGGTGATCGCATTGGACAACTTCTCGGTGCACAGAGTGGCCAGATTGTCGTGAGTGATTCCACATCTGT
>CAJQND010000278.1 GCA_905479595.1 uncultured Hyphomicrobiales bacterium | reverse complement strand
GGCCATTTGTTCGCGGTTTTCAAAAGAGGGCGCGACCGTATTTGCCGGTGATCTGAGTGAAGCCGGATCAACAGGAGATGTCGACGTCAATGACGGACAATTCATAAAACTGGATGTGACATCTGAAGAGGACGCCAAATCGGTCATGGCGCAGATCGACAGCCAATGTGGCAAACTGGACATCCTCGTAAATGCTGCCGGTATCGAGATCGAGAAAACCATCGAAGACACGACGCTCGAAGAATGGAATCAGAGTTTTGCGGTGAATGCTACCGGGACCTTCCTTACCTCAAAATACGCCCTGGGCCCCATGCGCAAGGCGGCAGCTTCAGGCACCAGCGCCTCGATCATCAATTTCGGGTCATATGATGGTTTCATTGCCGACCCCGGGCTTGCGGCCTATTGCGCAACCAAAGGTGCTGTTCACGCGCTTACCCGGGCGATGGCGTGTGACCATGGGCCGGAAGGTATCCGGGTCAATGCAATCTGCCCTGGCTATATTGACACCCCGATGCTGCAAAGTTTTTTCGAAGGCGATGGTTCCGGCGCGCAAGGCGGCACTATCGAGACCCTGCAGCAGGCAGTGCGCGATGTGCATCCCATGCGCACCTATGGCACCCCGGAAGATATCGCAAATCTGGTCAACTGGCTCGCCTCTGACGAGGCCCGTTACGCGTCTGGTCAACTCTGGGTTCTGGATGGTGGTCTTTCTGCGCAAGTTCAGCAAATGAGGCTTTAAAGATGGCAAAACCCGTTATCATTACATGTGCGCCAACCGGCGGCATCCATACACCAACCATGTCACCGCACTTGCCCATTACACCCAGCCAGATTGCCACGGCGGCAATCGAGGCGGCTGAGGCTGGCGCTTCGATCATTCACCTTCATGCCCGTGACCCAGAAACCGGCAAACCAGATCCACGCCCAGAAACATTCATGCAATTTCTGCCGGTGATCAAACAGTCGACAGATGCGGTCATCAACATATCGACCGGCGGCGGGCTTGGCATGACGATAGACGAGCGCCTTGCAGCAGCGACAAGTGCAAGCCCGGAAATGGCGTCGCTGAATATGGGGTCACTGAATTTCGGGATTTTCCCGATGTTGGAAAAGTATTCTGAATGGCAGCATGATTGGGAACCAGAATTCCTCGAGATGACCAGGGATTTTATATTTCCGAACACTTTCAAGACAATAGAATATGCATTGAAGACATTAGGTGAAGGACACGGAACACGTTTTGAGTTCGAGTGTTACGATCTTGGCCATCTCTACAACCTTGCCTGGTTCGTTGACAAAGGCATGGTCAAACCACCGTTCTTTATCCAGATGGTGTTTGGAATTCTTGGTGGTGTTGGTGCCGATCTGGATAATCTTATGCATATGCACTCTATCGCGCAGAAGCTTTTCGGCGATCAATATGAATGGTCTGTTCTGGCGGCCGGACGCCACCAGATGAGCTTTGCCACCCAATCTGCCATGCTGGGTGGCAATTTGCGGGTGGGCCTTGAAGACAGTCTTTATATCGGACCAGGCAAGCTCGCAGAATCAAACGCAGATCAGGTCCGCAAGATCAGGGGCATTGTGGAAAGCCTTGGCCTCACGATCGCAACCCCCACCGAAGCGCGCCAACGCCTCGCACTCAAGGGCGGCGACATGGTGAAATTCTAAACCGGCTTTGGAGGAAAACGGGCGCATGGCAAATGGCGTTGCAATTGTAACAGGGGGTAGCCGTGGCATTGGCAGAGCTATTGTTGAACGTTTGATCAGCGATGGATTCAAAGTCATGACCTGTGGCCGCGGCGCGCGCCCGGACGATCTGGTCACTGCCGCAGACTGGGTTCAGGGCGATGTATCGATCCCGGCGGACGCTACACGAATAGTCGAGAACTCGAACCAGCAATTTGGGCCTGTGTCTGTGCTGGTGAACAATGCCGGAGTTCAGGTTGAAAAGACGGTGAGCGACAGTAGCGACGATGACTGGGACCATGTTGTTGGTGTGAATTGCCGTGGTGTTTTCAATATGAGCAGAGCCGCATTGCCTGAAATGCAGCGACATGGCGGTGTCATCATCAACATTGGCTCCATTTCAGGCGTTGCCGCAGATACCTCAATGGCCCTTTACAACGCCTCGAAGGCTTTTGTGCATGGATTGACGAGATCAATTGCCGTGGATCATGGGCCGGCCGTGCGCTGCAATGCCATTCAACCCGGCTGGATCATGACCGAAATGGCCGAGGACGCCTTTGCGTTGGCCAACGACCCGGCCGCCGCCATGGCAGATGCCCTTGCCCGGCACCCGGCAGGCCGCTTCGGGCAACCTGAAGACATCGCAAATGCGGTGAGCTGGCTTGCCTCTGACCAGGCGAGCTTTGTTACTGGGCAATGTTTTACCATAGATGGCGGGATGACCGCGGCATCCCCTCTCCAACCAGGATTATTCTAATGAGAGACTTCCAACACACCGTCGTTTTGGGCGCTGGGGTCATTGGCGCGAGCTGGACAGCCCTGTTTTTAGCCTCCGGGCGAAGCGTTGCGGTCTATGACGTGTCAGATAGTGCAGAAAAGTCCGTCCGTGAGTATGTAGAAAGGGCCTGGCCCACACTTACCGAGCTTGGGTTGACGGAAAACGGCACCCCGGATGCGGTCAGCTTTCATACTTCTGCAGCCCAAGCCGTTGAAAACGCTTCTTTTATCCAGGAGAGCGTGCCAGAGCGGTTGGCGATTAAACATGCGCTCTATGGAGAGATTGAGCCTGCGCTCGCGGAAGGTGCCATAGTTACAACGTCAGCATCAGGGCTCACATTATCGCAAATGCAGGAAGGTTGGCGAGATCCTGCCCGGTTTGTCCTGGGACATCCGTTTAATCCACCACACCTGATCCCGCTGGTGGAAGTTATGGGCAATGAGAGAACCGATGAAGGCACAGTTGATGCAGCAGAGCGGTTTTATAAAACCGTTGGCAAAGTGACGATCCGGGTCAATAAAGAGGTTCCGGGTCACGTCGCCAATCGCCTGCAAGCAGCTTTATGGCGCGAAGCTATTCATCTTGTAAATGAAGGTGTGGCCAGTGTGGAAGATGTGGACAAGGCGGTTTGGGCTGGCCCTGGCCTGCGCTGGGCCGCAATGGGGCCGACAATGCTCTTTCATCTGGGCGCTGGCCAAGGAGGCCTTCAGGAGTTTTGCGAACGTTATTCCGCAAGCTTCAACGGCTGGTGGGACGATCTCGGCGTCCTGCATCTTGATGAGGGGTTGGCAAAAACTCTTGTTGAAGGGGTTAGCGAGGAAGCGGCGGGGCAAACCACCGAAGAGCTTTCCGGCAAACGGGATGCCCTGCTCGTGGCAATGCTGAAAGCTTCAGCCCAACAGCGTTAAACAAGGCTGTTTACTCAGAATTCTCAAATACGAAAAACGTGCATAAAAAAGCCGGCCCGCGGGTTGCTGCGCGGGCCGGCTCCTCTGAGATGCGGTAAGTTCCTAGAAGATGCCAAAATCAGCTACAATCACAGAATCCGAGCCATTAGCAAAAGCCATATGAGAGGTCAGGCCATCTGCGAAAGAAATATGTCCGGTCAATGTTGCCATATCAGCAAGATTGATGTTCGCACCAGCAGAAACATGCCAGC
>CAJQND010000277.1 GCA_905479595.1 uncultured Hyphomicrobiales bacterium | reverse complement strand
TGCGCGGACGCATCACGATCGACCGGGGATTGTCGGGCTGGACGGTTGAGCGATTTAACAACCTGGAACGGTTTGGCCATTGGTTGCTTGCCGGCTCCTTTATTATTCTCGGCCTTTCAGGCCTGAACATGTTGTATGGGCGCTTCGTGCTGCTTCCAATTATGAGCCCTGAAGCATTTGCCATGTTGGCGAGAATTGGCAAATATCTCCATAATTATCTGGCATTTGCATTTATGATCGGCCTCGCACTTGTCTTCATCATGTGGGTGAAAGACAATTTTCCAAGCCTTGTCGATATTAAGTGGTTATTGCGCGGAGGTGGTATCTTTACCAAAGGCAGCCACCCACCATCCAAACGCTTCAACGCCGGACAAAAGATCATCTTCTGGTTGGTCATCCTCGGTGGGTTATCAATCAGCCTGTCTGGCATAACCTTGCTATTCCCGTTTCAAACGGCATTGTTTGCAAAGACCTTCGCCATTCTAAATGGGTTCGGTTTCGATCTGCCGACACAGCTGACAGCATTGCAGGAGCAACAGCTTGGGCAGCTATGGCACAACATCGCGTCGATCTTCATGATCTGCGTTATTCTTGCTCATATCTACATTGGTTCGGTGGGTATGCAGGGTGCGTTTGATGCCATGGGCAGTGGCCGGGTCGATTTGAGCTGGGCCAAAGAACACCATAATCTCTGGGTTGAAAAGCTCGAAAAGCAGGGCAAGCTCGAACTGCGCGATGCAGATGAAGAGCCCGAAGCCAAACCCCAACCTGCCGAGTAGGGCGCACAGTGAGCAAGTCCATGAAGGTTCTTGCATTACTGCTTGGCTTCATTTTTGCAATTTCCCTGGCAAATGCCGAAGGCCTTAATCTTCACGGCCACGGTGGGCCTGTAAAGTCGATCGTAGTTTCCCCAGACGGTAGCCGGGTGCTTTCAGGCAGTTTCGACTATTCGATGATTTATTGGGACATATCAGGTGAGCAACCCAAAATCATTGCGCGCTTTGACGACCATGAAGCGGCGGTAAATTCGGTTGCATTTTTGCCTGGCGGTGAAATGGCGCTCAGCGCCAGCGATGATGGCACCGTGGCGCTCTGGGATTTGCGGGCAAAAAAACTGCGCAAGCGCTTCGAAGGACACAGCCATAAAGTGGTGAAGATTGCGGTGTCGGGAGATGGTGCATTGGCAGTTTCTGCTGCTTGGGACCGCACGGCACGTATTTGGGATTTGCACAACCTGAAGCCCGGTCCGGTGCTGAAAGGCCACTCCAACACAATCAATGACGCTGTGTTTTCCAATGACGGGCGGTTTGTGTTTACAGCGGGTTACGATGGCACCATCCGCCAATGGCGAACCTCCGACGGTGCGCTGGAGCGTATGGTCTACAAACACGGCTGGGGGGTGAACGTCGTCGGTGTATTACCCGGCGACAAAGATCTGATATTCGGCACATTGGATGGGTTCGTAGGTATCCTTGATATCACCAGCGGCGAAGTTGGAACAATTCTCAAACCGCATGAACGCCCGGTGCTTTCTCTTGCAATTGATGAGCGCTTGAAGATGGTGGCGACAGGTGGCGGGAATGGCCGGATCACTGTGTGGGACATGCAAACCTGGGGTGAGAAGCTCAATCATGAAAACCCCTATGGACCAGTTTGGGGGCTGGCTTTTGCGCATGATGGCAAGGACATGTTTTATGCCAGTCTGGACGATAATGTTCATCACTGGCAGATGCAGCCAGCGAAACCATTTGAACTCGCGCAAGGTATATTGCCCAGACGGTTTCAGTTGCGCGAAGGCATTGGGCTGGGTGCCAGGCAATTCGCGCGCAAATGTTCGGTTTGCCACACACTGACACCAGATGGTGCACATCGTGCAGGCCCGACGCTCTATAAGGTCTTCGGGCGCAAGGCTGGCGCAATCGAAGGATATTCTTATTCGCCAGCCTTGATTGGAAAGGCTATTGTGTGGAGTGAAGAAACAATTGAACAGCTGTTTTCGCAGGGCCCGGATGTATTCGTGCCTGGAACAAAAATGCCGCTCCAGAAAATGACCAACGCAGCAGAGAGAGACGCTTTGATCAGTTTTTTGAAGAAGGCGAGCGAAACTGGTAAACCTGCTGAAGATGCATATGCCCGTTTCGGGCAAATTGAAGGTTCGGGAGAAGCACAATGAAAGCCTTTACACTGGCAATGATCGCCATGGCGGTTATCGGGATTTCCGCACATCTGGTTTTGACAAACATGACGGCATGGTCATCCCAGCAAAGTTTTGCGTCGAGCTCGGTGCGCATCAACTGAGCTGGAATTTGATCATATGCAGGCTGAGGAATGCCGGGCTGGCGATGCTGGCGGCTGTTCTATGCCCGCTATCTGGTGCACAGGCGCTAGAAAGCACGATTGCTGAACGCGCAATGCAATCGGTTGTTTCGGTCTTGCCAACCGGTGACAAGAGAACCATCAACGCAAAAGAACCCGAGGGCTCCGGGGTCGCGGTTCTTGATGGGCATTTCATTCTCACAGCCTTGCATGTCTTCAACAATGCGGAAGATATCCGGGTGCGAACTTTTGATGGCAACCTCATTAAGGCACGCGTGGTTGGGCGCGACAAGGCAAGTGATCTTGCAATGTTGAAGATTGACAAGGCGCTACCTGTTCTCGCGACTGGCGGGGACCCGAAAATCGGTGCGGAGGTTTGTGCAATTGGCAACGCCTTTGGTCTCGGACTGTCGCTCAGTTGTGGCACGGTTTCTGCGGTCCATCGTACAAAAACAGGGTTTAATCCTGTTGAGGATTTCGTGCAGACAGATGCGGCTGTAAACCCTGGCGCATCCGGTGGTGCATTGATTGATGACCAGGGAAAGCTGGTTGGCATCCTGTCGGCGATTTTCACTAAATCCGCGGATGCTAATATTGGCGTCAATTTTGCGGTATCGGTGGCGCTATCGATGCGCGTTGCTGAAGGATTACGCAAGAGCGGCAAGATGGTCTGGGATTTTGGCGGCGCTGTCCTCAAACCATATCCGGGAAAACGTGAAACAGGACGTTTGGGTGGTGAAGTTATCCGCATTTCGAAAGGATCGGCGGCGGAGATGGCCGGGTTGAAAACTGGCGACATTGTTTTTGCCGCAGGAGACAGGCGGGTCCGCAAACCGGAAGATTTTTACTCCGCAATAGCGCGGTTGGAACCCGGCATGACCACCATGCTTTCCATACGTCGCGACGGGGTGGATATGAAAACTAAACTCACATTGAAGTAACAGGGAAAAGGAAAACACCCATGAACGATGACAAATTCAACATGTCGATGCGCAAGTTTCTCAAGCAGGTTGGCGTGACGTCTCAGCAACAAATTGAAGCCGCAGTGCGCGGATCTGGAAAAACGTCTGGAACGATCAATGTAAAAGTTGTGCTGTCGGGTGATGACATAGGCCTTGAGCATGTCGTCGAAGGCGAAATCGAGCTGGGATAAATGCATTTACCTGACCCCACATTTCCACCTCTTCTCACCGGGCGCCCGGTTAAAGCGCCAGCGACGGCGTTTGCCTGCGCACTTGAAGCGGCTGTTCAGGGAAAAACCGGTGCCGGCGATGTTTTCTGGGGCCGAGATACAGCACGCGTGGATTGGGCAATTGTTCTGGAACCTGATGTTGAAGCCAAGCGGGCGCAACAGATTATGATGGTCTGCCATGTTGCATTTAGTGATGCGTTCGGTGCAATCGCCCCGCCGGAAGTTGGTGTGCAGTTTCGCTGGCCTGGAAAAGTGTTGATCAATGGTGCGCAGGCTGGGGATACCAAAATTGCCATGGGGCCGGAAGGCGAAGATGGCTTTCCGGCGTGGATGGTGGTCGGGCTTGAGCTGCATATCCGCCGAAAGGAGAGCCGCAACGAGCCTGGAAATGCTCCAGATCAAACCGATTTAATGGAAGAAGGGTGCAGCGAAATAAGCAGGACACAACTGATCGAATCACTGTCACGGCATTTTCTCAGTCAGGTGCACGCCTGGAATGAGGAAGGTTTTCGCCCTGTTCATACTGCCTGGATGCGGTTGGCAGACGGGGCTGGCGAAACCCTCAATATCAACTGGCAGGGAGTTGATAATGAAGGGCAGTTTCTGACCATTGATGATGAAGGAAACCTGATCTTGAAATCAGATTCAGGAACCATTT
>CAJQND010000276.1 GCA_905479595.1 uncultured Hyphomicrobiales bacterium | reverse complement strand
TGCAGCTTTATCCGCAATGCTGCTGATTACGTCTGCGCCAGTAAAAAAAGCTGAAGCAGGCGTTCTGGGCGGAGCTCTGGGCGGGGCCTTGTTTGGTGGGTTAATCGGCGGGCGCGGCGGCATGATTGGTGGCGCAATTATGGGCGGTGTGATTGGCGGCGCAGCCAAAGCATCACGGCGGAACCGTAATCGCAATTACCGGCGTCGAATAAACCGCAGGCACAGAGCCTACCGGCGGCGGCGTTAGCGATTTTATCAATCTCAACAACAATAACGGTTAAAGTGACAAAATAACCAAGTATCAATGCAATTCTCGGGGATTTTGATTTTGTATAGAACTCAAAAACTAGCAACTGTTTTTGGTTTCGCAATTTCGCTGTCAATTTTATCTTTGCAAGCGCACGCAGATGAGCTCAGTGAGCTGAAGTCTCAACTTCAGGCTCTGCAAACAAGGGTCGAGAATCTCACGCCACCACAAACGAGCAATGCTACGTTCGACAATCAGAGCGAAAGCATCATCATGTTGCGCCGTGGCCGGCTTGATTCCGGCGACCGAGGCATTGCCGATGGCCCCAACCCAATTCCCGCAGACCGCGGCGTCACCTTCTCCGTGACCCCTTCAGCAGATATAGCGGCACCTGTGACGGAAATTTCTATCTCTGGGTATGCAAAAAGTGATTTCATTTACGATTTCAATCAAAATCTCGGAGATGCTTTCGGCGTCGCTAATCTAAAACCTGCTCCTAAATTTCAGAAATTTCATTCCCATGCGCGCCAAACACGGATTTCAGTTGCTTCGCGTACCGATACATCCATCGGAGAATTCCAAACGTTGATTGAGGGTGATTTTTTCAGCTCATCTGAATGCAGTTCAACTGGTTGTTTAAGATTGCGCCATGCTTGGGGAGAATGGCAGTTCTTTCCCAATTGGACGTTTAGCGCCGGTCAGTATTGGTCAAATTTCATGCCACTTTTCGATTTGCCAGACACGGTGGATTTTGAAGGCCCTGTCGGATTGGCCTTTAGCCGCCAAGGACAAGCTCGATTAACTTATTCAACCGGCAATTTGACCGCAGCCCTGGCACTGGAACGGCCCTTCATCGGTACCGTCACAAGTGGCGAATCCGGGGAAGCAGAAGGGCTTCTATTTGATAACGATTCCAATCTTCCAGACCTCACGGCCAGTATTTTATACAAATCTGAAGCGGGACATCAGCTTGGGTTTAATGCGATTTTAGGGCAGTTAGGCGTTGATGGCGAAGGTAAACCAAATTCGCTAATTACCGGATCTGATCGCACAATTGATTGGGGTATTATAGGTTCTGCACAAATTATGTTCACCGATGCATTCCAGCTAACAGTTTCTGGCGGTGGCGGCCGTGGTGCCTCAAGCTACATTGTTGGCGCAGATGTGAACGTTTATGTCACAGGCACGGCTGCTGATCCAAATATTGGTGGCCGCGTGTATTATAATTTCGCTGTGAGCGGTGCGCTGGAAATCAGCCCAGAAATCACCCTGAATACTGCCTACGGCCAACTCTATTTTGCGAATAATGACACTTTGGAAACGCAGACAAAACTAGTTCAAACCGTGCACGCGAATACCATGTGGCGTCCGGTCAGTCAGATGCAACTTGGGTTGGAAATCATGTGGGCCAAACGGAATATCAAGCAATCAACCAATGCCGATGCACTGCGCGGCCAGTTTGGTGCGTGGTTTTTCTTCTAGGTTTTCAATTTACCCGTCACCCGGTTACCGAATTTCTCCACATTTACGACAATGCGGTGATGTGAACCAGCCCCGATTTCCTCAATTTCATCACGGGCGTTCACTATAAACTCGAGATGGCGACCATCTACCTTCACCAGTTCAGCCGTAGCATATGCTTTCATGCCAACTGGCGTCGCCGCCACGTGAGAAACTTCTAAATAGATTCCAAGGCTTTGGCTTGTTTCTGGTAAATGCGCCTCAATGGCATTAAGCGCGGCGGCCTCTATGAGGTTAATCATGACAGGCGTTGCCAAAACACCCGCAGTGCCGCTTCCGACGCTGTTTGCCGTGTGTTGATCAGCGACGGTCAAACTGGCTGTGCCAGTAAGACCGGGTTTGAGTTCGAACATTTCATGCCTCATCATCATTCTGTCTGGTATACCACATACCATAGAGTGAAGAATGACGCCAGCGTCAGCGGATAGCCGTTGGATTGATCATCATTTGCACGGCACCTCTAATCCGTGTTGCACCCAGTACAAACATGAACTCCCAGGCTTCATCCTTGACCAATTCACGGCTATCCATGTTCTCCAGAATGAAAATACCGTTTTTCGGGATCAAGATCTGATGCACCTCAAAAACCCCAACCCCTTCTTCAAACGGTACCGCCTCGACACCCCAGGTATCAGCACCAACAGCCACTATCTCTTTTTCAACCAGATATTCTGCCCCGGTTTTCCCCAACCCCGGCTCTACCGCGCCAAAACGCTTGGGATCAGGCTTTGCACCATCAAGTAGGTTCAACCACCCGGAATGAAACAGCACCACATCGCCTTTGCGTATTTCGACGCCTTGTTTCTTCTCCGCTCCTTCGATGTCTTCGCGGGTATAGGGTGTGCCTTCCTTGATGATATCGACACCAAAATACGCGGCCATATCAAGCACAACGCCCCGGGTCACAAAGGGAGGCAGTTTTTCAATGCCTAGTTTTTTCAACCCATCTGCCTTGGCAAAGTCAGAATCTTTGTGGCCGTTATAATAAATATGATCGACACCGATATGCCCTAACCCGTCAATCTGCGGGCCAATTCCCAGCCATCCGGTGAAGATATCGTCATTGTAGGTGGTTTTTGTCGGTCCCAGCCCCGAAGTTGAAATTTGATTTGGCTGTAATATGCTGATCGACATAGATCGCGGTGGAAAAGCTGGCGTGCCACTGTCGATAACTATTCCGAGATTATAGGTCTTGCCCGTTTTGACGAGCTTCGAGGCCGCCAGCACGCTTTCCGGTGTGATCAGATTTGCCGCGCCTATTTCATCGTCTGGTCCCCATTTTGATTTTGTCCACTCTTCGTCTGCCGCAGCCGCAGAAAAAATAAACCCCGCACTCAAGCAAGTGACGAGAAAACTTCTTATCGGGAATTTCATTTTTGATCTCCTGTAGCGCGCAAATATTCCTATATGTAGATAAAGCAATGTTAGCAGGCAAATTGGCTGCGGCAATGGGAATTCCTTCGCAGAAACAAGAAAACCCGTGTTTTGTGCTGGTTTACGTCTGTGTTCTTACAGTCTTTGACACCTAGGAGGTCTAAATGTTCGGAAACCCATCACTTATGACCCGCATTGCGGTTGGCAAACTCGCTGGATTAATTTTCGGGCTTCTTGGATTTGTCATGACACCCTATTTCTGGCCGGAAGCCACTATGTTTTTCCGCTGGGGAATCTTGTTGTGGTACATCACAGTTGGTGCGGTGATCGGCATGTTCGGGGTTATGGACCGGCATCCGATGTTCAATATGCCATTTAAATGGTGGTTCCGTGGCCCTTGGATTGGTGGCTGGATGAATTTTATCCTCGCCTTGTTCACTTATGACCAGTTAAAAACCATCATGGTTGGCTTTTTTGGCCCGGACGGCATGTTTACCTCCCCCTTCTGGTTCGTTGCGGAAGGTGCAATTGTTGGCTTGGTTATTGGGTATCTCGCCACTCGCTTTGGTGGCGAAGGCCCTGAAACAGCTGGCAAATAAACCTAATTCTGGAGCATTGCCCACTGATAATGGGCATGCTCCAGAACCGTCGGTTTTGCACAGGCTGCATATTGACATGGCTTTACTTTCCTTTTTAAATAGAACAAAACAGGAACAATGTTGATATTTCGATAATTTTTATTCGGATAATTCAGATTAAACAAATTACATAATTATTTGTTTTTTATGAATTAAAACAAAATTACGTAGGGCGCATGGGAC
>CAJQND010000275.1 GCA_905479595.1 uncultured Hyphomicrobiales bacterium | reverse complement strand
CGTCATGACAGCTACGGCAATGACAGGCGCAACCGTATTTTTGGCTCCGTTCGTATTGGCCATCGAAGGTCTCCCGGTCGTCACCGCACCAGCCAGCTACGGCTCTCTTTTGGTACTGGGGCCAATCCTGACGGGCCTTTTCTTCTTAGCCGGATTTTGGATGACACGACGGGTTGGTGCTACAAATACCTCGATACTAACTTTCATTTCTCCTGTGGTTGCGTTGCTTCTTGGACTTGCGTTTTTAAATGAAAAAATCGGGTTGATGCAGCTAATCGGGATGGGGACGATCTTCGCAGGATTATTGATCATCGACGGCAGTCTTATGGCGCGTTTTGGTCGATGGGTATCAAAGAGTTCAGCCGGTTCACTATGATGGGCTTGTCAGCATAGCATTTCGATTTCCTCCAAAGCCAGCTTGACAACCTTGGGTGCCGAGTGCCGGTTATAAACTTTGCAAAGTTTGCGTTGCGGTGAACGGCAGGCTTGGGCTTGACGTGATACCACCGGTCGAAGAGGGCAACGTCCGAACCCTGCACTGAAAGGAAATTCAATGGATACTACAATGCTGGATCCGGAACGGACGGCCGAACTTCGGCTAAGCAAGATAAGCAGATGCCTTCTATGATTTTTCCTTCCATTTTTGCTAGCTACAAATCAAGCCAATGATCGCCCATCTTTTTGTAGGCGCTTTCGGCGGCCTGTTTGGAAGTGAAAAGACCATCAAACTCATAGGCTATGCCGCTTTGGCCTTGCTCTTGGCCGACAAACGACGCGAACAAGCTTGCGCCATCGGGTAGGTCAATGTCGAAGCCAGAGCAAATTAACCCACCATCGCCCAACTCCTGTTGCTCAAGAACGTACTCTTTTGCGGCTGATAGTTCGTTTTCGGTTAGCTTGGCGCCCGTCTCAATTTCTTCTGCCCTGTCATCATCAGCAAACACCGCCCCCTTGACTTGGGGCTCGGGTGTTAAGGCGGTGCACGCTTTTATGTCGGGCAGAAGGTTATCCCGGGGTAAACCAAATCGGGGATGTATACGCACGCTCAGTTGTTATCATCGGGACCTCCGCATCCATTACCACATTAAATCGCGCAGCCTCATAGGCTGTCCAGCGTGGCGTTGGAATTTCAACAACCCGTGCGTAATAGAAAGCAGAAAGAGAACTGTCGAATTCCGGATCTTCCCAAAGGCCAATTAATTCGCTTGAGCCAATGGTGTTTGACCAGGTCGCTTTCTCAATATTAACCGTATTTCCTACAGCCGGTAGTTTACCATTGGCGTCGATTGTGCGGTCTCCAGACCACGTGACGTCATAGATTTTCTCTTCAAGCGCGCCATCGGCTCCGACCCAACCTTTGACAATCTGGATGCGATCAAGGTTCCCAGAGAGCGGGTCTTTTAGGGCCGCAACAAGAAACGTTGGGGCCTTTCCGTCGGGTGCGGCGGCTAGGTTGCCTCCCATTGGCACACCCTTTTTATACCCGACATCTGCGAGAAGGCGGTTTTCAGTGTCCTCTTGAGAAAAGTCCCAGCCTCCAAAAAACCGCACTCCCATGCGCGACCCCGTGGTTGCATATGTCTCTTTGCGCATCATCGCGTCAAAAATAGAGGCCCGCGTGTTTTCCTCAGCCCAAATGGCGCCTAGGCCACCTGCTGCCTGCTTCCAACCATAGATGGAAAGCTCAGGATCTGGCGCTTCAATGACCAAATGCTTCCAGCGATTGGGCTCTGGCTCAACACCGGAGTGTTTCCCGAAAAAATTCTCTTCCGCCGCGGTCGCCATACCCGTGTGGGAGTCGGTGGCGCCGATCATGCCAAACTTAAATGGATTAACGCCCAAATTCTGTTCAATGGCGAGACCGCGCTTCAAGGCTTCTCGCGCATATTCGCCGGCGAGCATCTCTGGTAATTTAACTTCTGTGCCATTGAGGTTTGCCGCATCCCATGTGTCAAAGTCTGCAAATTCATCTTCCGGACTAAGGAAGGGGTGCGCCTCCCCATCCCCTTTGATTTGGGTGGCTTCGTACAGCGGCTCAAAACGGGCCCTCATAGAGGCAATCTCGCTCGTGAGCGCGGAGCCATCATAGGCGTTCATCGAAAACATCCGGCCGTTTGAGAGGTTGCCGTTATGTGCGATCGCCAGAACTTCGCCGCCTGTTCGCTCTTCATATTCTGCAAGAAACTTCCAGAGGTCTTCGGGGTTCTTACTGTCAAACGAAGAGAAAGGGCGCGTTTGGCTGGCGCGTAATGCGCCGTCGCGGAACAAAACATTGCGGTGTAAATTATTGGCGCCTTCTGTGGTATATTCATAGCCGATAATGGCCGAAAAAACACCCGGTTCGTTATAGCGCTCGGCAAGGGAAATATAATTCTCCCACGCGTGTTTAACGGCTTTGGGGTTATCAATCGGTGCCGTTGTATCTGATAGGGACCCCACGATTTCCATCGCGGTATCAAAGGCGACTTGTGGATCGCCGGACGTAAGCGCTTCATACCATTCTCTGCCCTGTGCCGTGGCCAGTATTTGCGCATCGCCGGATAATAACTGAGGCATCAATCCGTACATCTCAGCGTGGTCAGAGACAACGATCCAATCAAGCGGGCGTGAGAGCTTTGCTTGCAATCCATGCGTTGTCTTGACCTGCTCTCCGCGGGCGAAGCGAAAGGCCTGTTCCTGAGAGAGGCGGGTCATCGTTCCGGCATCAACCGAGACCATTGTGTGAAGATGAGAGTCACCCCAAAGAGGGCTCTGGGGGAAATTGCGATCCGCATAGGGAGAAAACTTTGTCGGAGCAAGGACAACCTCTGTGTCAGCTTGCTCCGTAGAATACTCCTGGGCGCCAGAGGAGCCTGCGGCCAAAACCAATGCAATTGCCATGACCGGAGTGCTATAA
>CAJQND010000274.1 GCA_905479595.1 uncultured Hyphomicrobiales bacterium | reverse complement strand
CGGACAACGCGGCGCTGGTCGCAGAGAAACCATCTCAAGATTTATGCATTCAGTTTAAAACGAGCCCGGTGAGCGCCGAGTGTTACCTATGGATGTGTGAGCGCCAATCATCGCGCCTGCTCTTGCAGCTGGGTGGCTGCTTGCTTTCACGTTGTCTTTGGATGATCTGGTGATTGCGAGCTTCACAACCGGGCCTGGCGCAACGACATTGCCCATGCTGATTTTCTCGAAAGTCAGGCTCGGCGTGTCGCCAGATATCAATGCACTCGCAACCATCATTGTATTTACGGTAGGTGCGTTCGTGGCACTTGGTACCGCTGTGTTGTTACGGTCCGGCTCAGGCAACCAGCGATAAAGGAATCTCATTCTAGTTTTTGAGAGACTTGATCAGTGGTAAGGTTATGCGGAAATCTTCGGTGTCTGCGCGGTGCAACCATTCGAAAATCACCATTTCTGCGGTTACAAGATCGGCACCCTTGCCTGCCAGTCTCTGCAGGGCAATTTTCCGGTCGCGTTTTTTGCGTGAACTTACCCCGTCAGCAACGATCAACACATTGTACCCGGCACCAAGCAAACCCATGGCAGTTTGCAAAACGCATACATGGGTTTCGGTTCCACACACAATTGCCTGGCGGCGGTTAAGGGATGCGATTGTTTTTCGGTTATCGGTCTCGGCCAATGCGTTGAAGTGAACTTTGGTGATGGTGTGTCCCATTGGCGCTGCGGCAGCTTGAAGGGCTGGATCTGTATGCCCGATTTTGTCGGGGCAATGCTCGGTTACAATGATCGGTACGTGCAGCTTGGATGAAGCGCTTGCAAGAATTCTTACGGTTTCAACAACGCGTGCTGGCTTTTGAACGGCGGGTACCAGTTTTTCCTGCATATCCACAATCACCAGAAAACTATTGTTCCGATCAATCAGCATATTTCTGTTTCCGTTCAAATGCTCGCAAATCCATTGGGTTATCTTAACTGTCCATGCTAGGAGAGCAGCAATTATATGTGTGTGGATTTAGATTTGATATGGAACAGTTTCTGGCTCTCGGATTTGTGGTCGGCATGGGGCATGCGCTGGAAGCAGACCACCTTGCCGCCGTGGGGGCGTTGTCTTCGGAGCGCAGCTCTCATAAGCGCCTTGCACTCCTTGGGGCAAGCTGGGGTTTGGGCCACACGATTACGCTCTTTTTGTTGTGTTCGGCTGTAATTTTTCTCGGTTTGGTGCTTACTGAACGCTTGTCGGCTGCGCTTGAATTCAGCGTCGGTGTCATGCTTTTGGTGTTGGGCGTTCACGTAATCATCAGGATGCGCAAGCAACGTATTCACTTCCATGTTCACGAGCACAGCGGTGACGGCGAGCGGCATACCCATGCCCATAGCCATGCAGAATCAAAAGGCATCGAACACCATAAAGACCAGCATGCGCACCGCCATGCCAAAGGTTTCCCGTTGAAATCACTTGCGGTTGGCTTGACCCACGGTGCAGCTGGATCCGCCGGGCTCATTGCATTGGCCCTGGCAGCAACGCGCGACCATTGGGCCGCGATTGGATATGTGGCGGCATTCGGCATCGGTTCGACCGCCGGAATGGCACTTTTGACCGTGGCTGCATCCTGGCCACTACGCTATGCGCAAAATGGAACGGGCTGGATGTTCAAAGGGTTGCAGATCGCAATTGCCGGGATCGCCATTTTTCTTGGGGTCAGCGTTATGCTCGAAACTGGTCCTGTTGCCTTCGGCGTCGCGTAATTTGCATTACAGCGCATAAAACCCCCTTGCACATCTGAAGAATTCATCTAGCTTTCCTGTTCGCAAACTAAATTAAGAAAAAATACTTCAGGAGGAAACTTCATGCGCATCATTTTATCAACCTTTGCTGCATTCATGATTGCGGTACTGGGTGTGCTGCCGGTGCAGGCAAAAACGACGCTTCGCATCACCTTGCAATTGCCGCTCAAAAGTCACCTGGGACAAAACCTTAAACTGTTCAAGGATGAGATAGAAAAGACATCAAATGGCGAAATCGAGGTAGAGATTTACGATTCTGCCCAGCTTTACAAAGACAAACAGGTTCCGCAGGCGGTTGGCTCTGGCGCCATCGAAATGGGCACCTCGTCGCTTACCCGTTATGTGGGTGACGTTCCAGCTGTTGATATTTTCTACCAGCCGTTCATGTTTAATTCCGATGAAATGATCCGCAAGGCAACCGCAAAGGGTTCATCCGTGCGCGGCGCGCTTGACGAGGCTATCCTTAAAAAGACCGGTGCCCGCGTACTTTGGTGGCAGGCATATGGCAGCGCGATTATGCTGTCTAAGGACAATGATGTAAAAAGCCCGGCCGCTATTAAAAACAAAAAGGTTCGCGTATTTGGCAAGACCCTTGGCGAGTTCATGAAAGCCTGTGGTGCATCGCCAACGCTTATTTCCGGCTCCGAACAATATCTTGCCTATCAGCGCGGCACTGTTGATGTGGGCATGACCGGCGTTTCCGGTGTCAAATCCCGCAAACTTTGGGATGTGATGAACACGATCACCAAAACGCAGCACGCCGATATTGAATTCATTGTCGTCGTGAACGAAAAATTCTGGCAGTCATTGCCTGAAAACCAGCGTGCGCTCATCGAGGCTGCTGCGGATAAAGCCGACAAATCAGTTAGAGACCGGATTTCTGAAATTGAAGCCGAGGCATATGCCATGGCTGAGAAAAACGGCATGAAAACTGTTGTGCCAACTGCTGAGGACATCAAAAACTGGCGCGAATGTGCCAAGCCTGTCTATGATGCATTCCAGACAGATGCAGGCGACCTCGGCAAACAGGTCATGGATGCGGCTGGCAAACTCTAGTCAGCGCTCAGCACAGGTTTAGCGGGTCAGCTTTGATGCTGGCTCGCTGAACTGAAAATTCGCGGCAGGATTGCCATGCATATCATCAACACAACCAGCAAATGGCTTGCCATTGTGTCCGCATGGCTCTTTGTTGCGACCGGCGTCATCCTCACCTATGAGGTTATCGCGCGGTATGTATTCAATGCGCCGACCATCTGGGCTGCGGAACTGTCACAATTGTTGATGATGATCGGTGTGTTTATCGCACTTGCCGGCACGCTGCATGGCCGCGATCATATCTCCATTGAAATCCTCCACGCAGCCCTGCCCGAATGGGCCCGGAAACTGGCGGATACATTCGTACTTTTGTTTATTGCGGCTTTTGCAGCAATTGTAACCTGGTGGGGGTTCCTCATCGCCTGGGACTCCTTTGTGGGTTCGAGGTCTACAGGCACCATGTTGAACTTGCCGAACTGGTGGAGTGAGGTATTTGT
>CAJQND010000273.1 GCA_905479595.1 uncultured Hyphomicrobiales bacterium | reverse complement strand
TGGTCCTATGCAGCCGCTGATCACGGTTTTTTCTTCATTCAATCCTGCCTCGGCGGCGCATTCGCGGTATAGATCGAAGCATTCACGGTTCATATCCGCCAGACCCTTATCGGAATATCCCAGAAGTTTGCCCCAATCCTTACTGGCGCGATAAGTCAGGCTATCAAAAATGAAGCTCGTACCGAGTTTCACCGCAACATCAGCAAAAGAACGGTAGTATTCGCGAAGTGCAGCTTTGGCTTTCTCATCATTCAGCAGATGAAAAGCACTGAATTCTGGCAGTTCAAATCCACGCTTGTACATCAACCAAGTTTCCGTCCCACCGTCAGTCAAGAATATTTCATCTGTCTCATGGGGCAGTTGAGTTGGTTTTCTTGACATAATTTCCTCCAGAGATGGGGTTTACTTCTGGATTGAATATAGAGCTCGCTCGCTAGCTCTGACAAATCATAATAATTCAGCTTATCGCATGGTTTTTCCAAGGCATTGCTTTCATGAAATACAATCGAGTTCGAAAACCGTGTTTTCATGTTTGAAGCAGCTCTTTCAGGAAATGCAGTAATCCTGACGGATTTGAAAAAGACTGCGGCGGTTGAAGCAAGAGGCAAACAATGTGAGGTTCACCTCACCGGACCACCAGCTCAAGCGGCAATTGGGACAGTTGTTCCGGCTCACCCTCAGTGAGGATGTAGCTGCGCCCGAGGGTCATGGCTGTTCCGCTGTCTGAATCCATCAAGATCATATGGGCAAAGAAAACCATGCCCGGGCCGAGAGCCGCCGGGTTGGCGTGATAGAACATCGGCCAGTCCATCCAGCTTGGCGTGAACTTGGCCCCCAGGGCATAACCACAGGCATTGAGCCGGTGATTTTTCATGCCGTGCCGGTCCATCACGCCAGCATGGGCATCAAACACATCACCTGCGTTGCGGCCCGGGCGCATAGCAGCCTCGCACGCCAAAATGGCTTCGCGGGCAGCGTCAAACATCTTGGTGTGCTCGGGTTTCGGGGCACCCGTTACAACCGTTCGCATCATCGCAGCATGATAGTGCCGGTAGACCCCTGCCCATTCCAGCGTTAACTGGTCGCGAGCACCAAGGTCCCTGCGACCGGATTTATAGCGGCACAGCAAGGCGTCCTCGCCAGAGCCGATAATGAATTCATTACCCGGATAGTCACCTCCACCGGCAAATACTGCCCCCTGCATGGCGGCAAGAATGGCCCCCTCATCTGCCCCGGCCCTTGTTTCCGCCATTGCCGCTTCAAAGGCCGCATCGGCGAGCTGGCCGGCTTTGCGCACATAAACCAGTTCAGCTGGAGATTTAACAACCCTGATCGCATCGACAAGGCCGGAGGCATCTTCAAGAGCACAAAACCCGTCAAGGGCAGCATCCACCGCCTTTCCATTCGCAGCGGTAAGCCCGTAAGACTGATACTCAATGCCAAGTTTTACACCCTTCGTCCCAAGAGATGAGAGCAAATCGCGCAGCTGGGTTGCGGGCTTGGCACCGGCCTCATCGGTCCAGATGCGGATATCCTCAATGTTTGAGGTATGCCGGGCCTGGCGCAAATCTGCGGAGCGGGTGAGCAAGGCAATTTTGCCATCAACACCGAGATAAAGACACTGGAAGAAGCAAAATCCGAACGTGTCGTAGCCACTCAGATGATACATGGATTCTTGCTGAAACATCAGCAAGCCATCAAGCCCACGGGTTTTGAGTTCAGCTATTACCGCAGCTTTGCGGGCACCATATTCTTCCGGTTCAAAATGCAACGCCATTTATATCTCCTAAGCGCTAAGCGCGATTGCTGTCAGCTGGCGGCCATAGTCTGGCTCACCGCGATGGGTGGTGCGGCGGTAGCTGAAAAAGCGCGCTTCATCCGCATATGTACACAAACCTGTATTTTCCACATGCTCAAGCCCCGCCGCCCGCAAGCGCGTTTCTACATAGGCTGGCAGATCGAACTGAAAATGAGTTTCGCGTTCGGAAGGCACAAAAAAGCGTGCATTTGACGGATCTTCTTCCACGAAACGGGCATGAAACTCAGGCCCGACCTCATATGCAGTTTGCGAAATGACCGGCCCAATCGCGGCGCGTATGTTGCCACGTTCGGCACCGAGCGCCTCCATTGCCACAATTGTTTGGTCCGTTACCCCGCCAACGGCACCTTTCCACCCGGCATGGGCGGCACCGATGACACCGGCATCTGGGTCTGAGAACAGCACTGGCGTACAATCTGCGGTATTAACGGCGATGGCGATGCCAGGCGTTTTCGTCACCAGCGCATCCGCCTTCGGCCAGTTTTCCGGCTCCCAGGGTTTGGTTACGGTGATCACATCCGCGCTGTGGTGCTGATATGGGGTCACCAGCATTTCGTGGCTCACCCCAAGCGATGCTGCCGCATGGGAACGGTTTTTCAAAACCGTGTCGCGATCATCGCGAGAGCCAAGCCCGGTATTCAGGCCGGCATAAATACCCGTCGAATAGCCACCTTCGCGGGTAAAGAACCCGTGGCGGACAGTGTCGCTTGCAAGCATGTCTACGGTAATCATTTGCTGAGACCCTCAAATGGTGCAGGTGTGGGATTATTGCGCCCGCTCACTGCCATGACCTTGAACAATTCCCCCATCTCTTCGCGCGACGCAAGCCTCTTTACGCCAGCTTCAATTGCCCGCACCTGCCGCCTGGTCGCGTTTTTGATCAGCCGCTCCACTCTTAGATCAAGCCCCATTGCATCGAGGAACGGACCTTGCGGAACCGGCCCGTGAACAACTGCGCCGGCGTTCTCAAACACCGTCCCAAGCGCTGCAAAGTCCACATGCGAAGTGATGTCGCAAAGGCCTGGCCGGTTAAAAATATCCACATAACTATGTTTTGAAAGTACTTGCAGAGTGTCCCCCGGAGCTGAGGTTACGTGCCCATAGTCGATAAACAATCCATACCCACCCTCACCGGCAATCCGCGCAGCGATCACACCGGCCACATCATCGCGCTCTGGCGACAACTCGATGATGTCTCCCGCCTTGGCATCACCTGCCCATGCAGGAATTGCTGCGGGTGGAATTGGGTCTGGTGCAAGCCCGGGCACCAGATTACCTGCCCCATCCAGGCCCACCATGCGCTCGTGCCAGCCGCTTTTGCCAAACTGGTATTGATGGACAGGCAAGGCATCGAAAAATTCATTGGCAATAACAATGAGCGGCCCGCCGGGCACATCTTCAAATCGTTCATGCCAATGGGTGCGCACCCCGGCGTTTGCAAGTTTGACCTTCTGGTTTTGTTTCAGTGCCGGGCTCATCTCAACAAGATGCACATCGACCGCTTCGAGAAAGCCGGGCATCACTTTTGCCGCGCGCAGCACATCTGCCATTAACGTACCGCGCCCTGGCCCCAGTTCAACAAGGTTGATCTGCCCCGGCGCGCCCATCATCTGAAAGGCGCTTGCCACCCATATTCCGATAAGCTCGCCAAAAACCTGGCTCACCTCAGGTGCGGTAATAAAATCACCGCGCGCGCCAAACGGGTCGCGCCCCATATAATAGCCATGCTGGGGGTGGCCAAGCGCCAGCGCCATATATTGCGCAGTCGATAGCGGCCCCTCACTGGCGATCATTTGCTTTAGTTCTTTTTCCAGCGGTGTATCGCTCATTTCTGCCGCTCCGCCCAAACCATCAGGCACACCCCGGCAATCACCATTGGCAGCGATAGCAGCATTCCCATGGTCACTGGCCCGGCCAGATAGCCCAAATGCGCATCCGGCTCGCGGAAAAACTCTACGATAATCCGCGATAGGCCATAGCCCACGGCAAACGCCCCGGCGACAAATCCGGGTGATTTAAACTTGAGCCGGGAATGGGTGAGCCAGCGTATCACCAGGAATAAAACAATGCCTTCCAATGCCGCTTCATAAAGCTGGCTTGGATGGCGCGGCAGATCACCGGCACCTGGAAAAACCATACCTGCGGAAGAGGTTGTCACCCGCCCCCAAAGCTCGCCATTGATAAAATTGGCAAGCCTGCCAAAACCCAGTCCAATGGGAACTGATGCCCCGGCCAGGTCAAACAATTGCAACAAATCGGCATTGTTCCTGCGGGCATAGAAGAATACTCCGGCCAACACGCCGATAAACCCGCCGTGAAACGACATCCCGCCTTGCCAGACTGCAAAAATCTCCAGTGGGTTTGCAAGGTATTCAGCCGGCTTGTAGAACAAAACATAGCCGAGACGCCCGCCAATGATCACTCCAAGCGCGCCCCAGAACAAGGCGTCATCCAACATTGCCGGGGTAATCGGTTTTACCCCGGGGCGCGGGGTGCCCCAAAGCCTGGCGTTTGCCAAAAGGGATCGCATATACCACCAGGCGAACAACAACCCGGCCACATAGGCAAGGCCATACCATTTCAGCGCCACCGGCCCGATTTGCAGGGCGACCGGGTCGATCTGGGGGAAATTCAGCGCTAAAGGTATCACAGTGGCATTTTCCTGGCTGCTCAGTTGTTACGAGATGTCTCAGGTAAGACCATCCAGGTCAAGCACAGTTCACTTGAAAAACTGGTGCCGTGTCCCCATACTTTACCTAACCGAAAACACATATGGATACCTTGCGATGAACACCAATTCAGCCCGCTTCTTCGATGAACTTGCACGTGTCATGACATCTGCCGCCGGGGCTGCTCAAGGGGTACGCAACGAAGTGGACACCTTGTTCCGCACACAGGCAGAGCGGATTTTAAACGATCTTGATGTGGTTCAGCGTGACGAATTTGACGCTGTGCGCGAGATGGCCGCAAAGGCGCGTGAAGAAAACGAAACCCTGAAAAATCAGATCGCTGACCTTGAGGCCAGGGTCGCAGCCCTCGCACCAAAGCCCCGCACCCGCGCCAAACCTGCGGCAAAAAAGAAAACAACAGCGCGAAAGAAACCAGCCGCGAAATCCTGATCGCATTGCAGATTTCAAGACGGGCCTTTTAGGATCACTGGATAAGAGCGGTGTTAAGTAATTTATCTCCGGTCATTTACTCCCGTCAGTTTGCCTCAATGGGAAGCGCGAGATGGTGTTTACTTCGCTCACGCCAGTTTTGCGTTCGCAAAACGGCTGCGCGGGCGCGGCCTGGCCGGCCGGGAGCCAGTCGGCTCCAGTCGCGGAAACAAGTTTCCACTCCTTCTTTCCGCCTGCGAGATTGCGCAT
>CAJQND010000272.1 GCA_905479595.1 uncultured Hyphomicrobiales bacterium | reverse complement strand
CGGCTCTTCGCCAGCGGCTGAAATTTTGAGGACAAACCGTGTGCCATCAGACGCCGTGACACGGAAGTTTTGATCGCGCTCTCCTTCAAGGGGTTTGAGGTCACCCTGAATGCCAAAAATATCCTCAAGTGCTGTATTGATCTGGGCAAGGGGAAAACGCGGCGGGGTAAATTGAAAGCTATCGGCCGTCAGCTTCGGTTTTTCTGAACTTTTAGACATAGCTGGACGATAAATTCGAGGTCGGTTGCGGCGCTATATACAGTACTTCATACATATCTTGTGGCTTACTGAATGGCGCTGGTTAGGCGGGTGAAAAAAATTGAAAACAATTCGCCCTGACCGGAAATATCCAGCTTGCGATATATATTGGAGCGGTGAATGCTCACTGTTCCTGGAGAAATACTGAGAATCCGCGCTTGAGATTTGGCGGAATGGCCCCGCAACAACAATTGCACCACGCTTTGCTCACGGTCTGTGAGGATGCCCTCACCGAACTCAGCAAGGGTAGCAGAAACAACTTTGTGAAGCGCGCGACGAGTGACTTCGTCGCGAAGTTCAGTGTGCCCGGGCGCAAAAACATGACGCTTGAACATTGCCTGGCAAATCGCTTCTGTGGTTTGCATAAACGTAGTGGCATTTTCGGCCCTCACGCCCTCAATACTGTCAAACGCCACGCTCACATGGATGCAGCGATCTTCGGCGATTTCATATAAACCACCTACTTCATCATTTTGGCCAGTATGGCGCCAATAGAATTTGAAGAAATCAGACTCTTCAAACCCACTCCAACGGTCAGGGTTAAGATGGTGGATACCTGTGCGATTTTGGTTTTCATAGAGGTCAAAATACGGATCGAGAATGTACATGCCGCGCAAGTATTTCTCCATGTCATTGTCAAATGCAGTCAGCGACGAATAGACATGACGTGGCTGAAGGCCTCGTTGAAATTCGAATACCCCAACAAATTCACATTGAACATTTTCAACAAAAAAATCTGCGATTTGCTTGTAAAATCCAGCATCGCCCACCGCATCATGGAGCACAGCAATAGAATCTAATAATTTCTTGGTTTCTGCAATGGAACTGCTCATACGCTAATTCTACTCACCCCACATCCTTCAATGCATCTACAATATCATTAACCACCGCTTTAACCAGCCCAGCATCATCGCCTTCGCCCATAACGCGGATAAGCGGTTCGGTTCCTGACGGGCGGATGACCAACCGGCCAGATGTGCCAAGCCGCGCGCCGCCGTCTTCAATTGCCTGTTTTACTGATGCTTCTTCCAATGGGCGGCCTTGTTTAAAGCGTACGTTTTTCAGCAATTGCGGCACCGGTTCAAACAGTCTGCAAACCTCGCTGACCGGTTTTCCGGACCGTTTGACCGCCGCCAGAACCTGAAGCGCCGCAACAAGGCCATCACCGGTGGTTGAGAAGTCTGACAGGATGATATGTCCCGATTGCTCTCCACCCAGATTGTAACCGCCCTTTCGCATTTCCTCGACCACATAACGGTCGCCGACCTGGGAGCGCACAAGATCAAGGTCCATGCCTGCGAGGTAGCGTTCAAAGCCAAGGTTTGACATTACCGTGGCAACAACGCCATTTGCAGCAAGCCTGTCGTCCTGGCGCCAGCTGGTGGCAATCAATGCCATAATCTGATCACCGTCGATTGAACGGCCCGCTTCGTCGACTATCAAACAACGATCTGCATCTCCGTCGAGCGCAATGCCAATATCGGCGCGCATTTCGCGGACCTTTTCGCATAATTTCTGCGGTGACGTTGAGCCGCAATCTTCGTTGATGTTGAAGCCATTTGGTTCTGTGCCGATAGCAAAAACTTCCGCCCCTAATTCCCAAAGAGCAGCCGGGGCAACCTTATAAGCTGCGCCATTTGCACAATCGACAACAACCCGCATGCCATCAAGGCGAAACCCGCGTGGCAGCGTGCGTTTGGCAGACTCAATATATCTCGCCTGGGCATCTTCGATGCGTTGCGCGCGGCCCAACCTGTCGGGTGCAACCATCAAGGTTTTCGAATCTGCCTCAATAAGCTTTTCAATTTCCAGTTCGGTCTCGTCTGTCAGCTTATAGCCATCGGGGCCAAAGAGTTTGATCCCATTGTCATGAAACGGGTTGTGCGAGGCTGAGATCATCACACCAAGATCAGCCCGCAATGATCTGGTGAGCATGGCAACGGCAGGTGTTGGCAAGGGGCCAAATTGGAAGACGTTCATCCCAACCGATAAGAACCCGGCCACGAGCGCATTTTCAATCGTATATCCAGATAGCCGCGTGTCTTTGCCAATCACCACCCGGTGACGATGATCGCCACTGGTGAATGCACTGCCCGCCGCCATGCCAACGCGCAACGCAGTCTCAGCAGTCATCGGCCAGGAATTAGCAGTGCCGCGAATACCATCTGTCCCGAAATATTTACGCATCAAACATGCCTTTGCCGTTGTGTCTGGCCAGTCCGCCAGCCCCTACCTATCGCAAACGCCAGATTGCTGCAATTTCCAATCCACGCCTATGGTTTACACCGCTTCGCGCTCAACCCCCGACCAAACTGCGAAGGCTTGAGCCGTTTCGCGCACATCATGGACCCGGAACACCTGCACCCCACGCTGTAAACCTGCAAGGGCAGCGGCAACCGAGCCCACAACACGGTTATCGGCCTGATTTTCGCCAGTCAAAGCACCAATAAATGCCTTGCGTGAAACACCCAGCATCAATGGAACGCCCAGTCCGTGAAACATGGCCAACCCGTGTAGCAATTGCAGATTGTGTTCAAACGTTTTGCCAAAGCCGATGCCGGGGTCTGCAATAATCAGTTTTCGCGGGATACCGGCAGCTTCACAGGCGGCAATCTTCTCGCTCAGCGCATCATAAACATCGAGACAAACGTCTTCATATTCAGGCTTTTCCTGCATTGTTTTCGGCTCACCTTTTGAATGCATAAGCACGACCGGAAGTCCAAGGCTGGCTACTGTTTCACGGGCATCAGGTTGATAACTCAAGGCAGTTACATCATTGATCATGGCCGCCCCAGCCCCGACGGCGGCACGCATGACAGCGCTTTTGCGAGTATCACACGACAATACCGCACTTTCATTTCCAAGCCCGCGTAAAACCGGAAGGATACGGT
>CAJQND010000271.1 GCA_905479595.1 uncultured Hyphomicrobiales bacterium | reverse complement strand
TTGATACGGTCCACCCGGTTGTGAGCCAGGTAAGCTCGTTACTGGGGCAAAGGCCGCAACGGAGGCGTTAGGCATGGCGACTGAAACGTTCGGATCGAACCGTATGTGGGGGCTTAAGGAACTGCCCTTGCCCGAGCCGGTTAGTTATTTTCCGCAAACGATTGGGTGGGCAGTTGCCGGTGTTGTGTTGGCATTGCTCCTTGGCTGGTGGATTTGGCGCCGGTGGAAAATTTGGCAAAGCAACGAATATCGCCGCCGGGGTGCAAAGCTTTTGGCTGAGATCGGTGCTAGTCCAGATAAAGTCAGGGAACTGCCCTTTATCTTGCGCCAATCAGCACTCAATGCGGCCCCCCGTAGCGATGTTGCATCCTTGCGTGGCCCGGAATGGATTGATTGGCTGAACGAATCCGGCGGAAAGCAGTTGTTTTTGAAAACGGACGCTGAAACGTTCGATTTTTTCACCTATCACCAGCAAGACCAAGAACCAATAGACGACGCAGAGTGCGGCCGACTTGTTGCTGCCAGCATGATCTGGATGAGGGACCATCATGTTGCAGTTTGAGCATATATGGGTGTTTGTTCTCCTGCCCCTGCCGTTTCTTGTTTTTTGGCTCAGCCCGGAATTCAAGGACAGTTCAGAGGCCATTCGCGTTCCATTCTTTGAACGGCTGGTAAAGCTGACAGGACAAAAACCGGCCCCAAGCGCAGTGGTTTTAGGTAAGAACTGGCTCCAAAGAACGAGTGCGACGCTCTGCTGGATTCTGATCGTGATCGCCATGGCCGGGCCCACATGGTCAGGTGCTCCAATCGTCAAAGAGAAGGCGGCGCGCGATATGCTGCTCCTCGTTGATTTGTCACAATCCATGCAAGAAGAGGATTTTACCGGCAAAGATGGCCCCAAGATTTC
The DNA here is from genome assembly GCA_905479595.1 of uncultured Hyphomicrobiales bacterium. Classification (GTDB taxonomy): domain Bacteria; phylum Pseudomonadota; class Alphaproteobacteria; order Rhizobiales; family CAJQND01; genus CAJQND01. Next base: position 7,175 of record CAJQND010000271.1, on the reverse strand, counting down.
GCGTCTTGACGCTGTGAAAGAGGTTTTGGGGGAATTCATCGCCAGGCGGAAATCGGACCGCCTGGGTCTTGCGGTTTTCGGATCGGCCGCCTTTCCACAGGCTCCCTTTACCGAAGACCATGACTTGGTCACTTCGCTTTTGGGGGAACTGGAACCGGGAATGGCCGGTCCAAAAACTGTCATTGGTGATGGCATTGGATTAGCCATCAGGCTGTTTGAACCGTCAAAGAGCAAGAACAAGGTGGTTTTGATGCTAACGGATGGGAATGATTCCGGTTCCAGCATGCCAGTTGCGCAGGCAGCTCAAATTGCCAAAGAAAATGGGATAACAATTCACACAATCGCTGTAGGCGATCCCGAAACAGTCGGCGAAAAAGCGCTCGATGTAACTGTTCTCCAGGACATCTCTAAAACAACGGGTGGGCGCTTCTTTGTCGCGCTGAACCGGAGTGAGCTTGAAACCATTTATGGTGAACTGGATGCGTTGGAGCCTGAAAAACTGGATACGGTTTCTTATCGCCCCAAGCGCGCTTTGTTTTTCTACCCCCTTATCGCGATTGTTCTGTTGAATCTCCTGCTTGCACTGTTGATGATTTTTTCAGCAAGATGGGAGGCAAGAAGCAATGCATGAATGGGGAGCTCTTGAGGCGTTTCATTTTTTGCGCCCCTATTGGTTGCTGGTTTTGCCGGTGGCGTTGCTGTTGCATTTACGGCTTCGCCAATCTTTCAACACATCAGAAAGATGGCGGAAGATCATCTCTGGACACCTTCTTCAATTTCTCACGGTTGGCAGTAAAAAACGCCTGTTCATCAGACCGTACCAGGTGATGACGGCTGTTCTGGCATTGACGTCAATTGCGGCGGCAGGCCCGACCTGGCAACGCGAGATTACGCCTTTCACAGAAGATCAGGCACCATTGATTGTTGCGCTTCAGCTAACTCCGTCGATGTTGGGAAAGGACCAGTCTCCTACCCGGCTCGAGCGTGCGAAGCAGAAAATCAGAGATCTTTTGAAGTCCCGGTCCGGAGCCCGCACGGCGGTTATCGGTTATGCGGGTACAGCGCATGCCATTTTGCCACTTACAGAAGATCAACGATTGATCGAGATCTATCTTGAATCGCTTTATCCCTCGGTTATGCCCAAAGACGGAAATGATGCCGGCAAGGCGCTTTTGTTGGCTGAAGAAATGCTGCAGCGGGAAGACGCGGCTGGGACCATTATATTTATGTCCGATGGAATTGACCGCACATTTGCAGGCACATTTTCCGAACACGACAAAAAGGCATTGGATCAAGTGATTGTTCTGGGTTTTGGAACAGATCAGGGTGGGCCCGTTGAGGAAGAAAGTGAGGGTGGGTCCAGCTATGGCTTGAGTGAAGGCAATGCCCCTCCTGTCGATACTATTGGCTTGTCAGCGATTGCGGAGGCATCAGGTTCGTCCCTGGTAAACTCAACTCCTGACGGCGAAGACATAGCCAAACTTAGCCGGTTAATTCGCACCAATCTCGTCAACGCCATCCTGGAAGATGACCAGCTCAACTGGCACGACTCTGGCTATTATCTAACCTGGATTATCGGTCTGTTAATGCTGTTATGGGCCCGCAGGGGGTGGACGGTAAAATGGATTTAACGCATCGGGTTCTGCCGCTTTGTTTTTGTTTGGCGATGGTTTGCCTGTCGCCGTCCGCAAAGGCGGCTAATTTCATTGACTGGTGGCTAACCCCAGACCAGAAAGGCCGCTTATATTTTGAAAGGGAAGATTATCAAAAATCTTCCCGCGCCTTTGTTGATACCCGCTGGAAGGCGCTTTCCTTTTACCGGGCAAAAGAATATGGACCCGCAGCTGATTTCTTTGCGCGTCTCGATACCGCGGAAGGGTTTTTCTATGTCGGTAACTCGTATGCGCGGGCAGAAAAATTACCTGAAGCCATCGAGGCTTACAAAAAAGCATTGGAAGAAAAGCCTGATTTTCCAGAAGCAGCGTTCAATCTGGATTGGGTGACGGGCCTTTGGGAACTGGATCAGAAAAAATATGATGATGCTGGCGGTACGGATGGCCAGTTGGGCGCTGACAAAGTCGTCATTGATGATAAAGCAAAAAATGCCAAATCAGAAATGTCGACCGAACAAGCACTGCAGGAAACCGGCCTTTCCGATGCAGAAATTCGTGAAATGTGGATGCGGCGCGTTCAAACAACCCCGGGAGATTTCCTGCGTTTAAAATTTCAATCACAGGCGAACCGGCCAGGCATCGAAACTAAAGGAGCCACCCAATGAGGTTCCTGCTCGCTATGCTGTTTTGTGTGATATCCACCATCTGTCTTGCTGAAGAAATGGCTCTACCGGAAGGCGTCAGCATAAAAACCTATGTTCGCCATGAGGGCGACATTTTCGTTAGTCAACTGGTGCGCGTGAATGTTGATATTACGCTGCCTACCTGGTTCACAGAAGCACCGAGGTTTCCTGATCTCAAAGTAGATGGCGCGATCGCCCTCATGCCATCCCTGATGGGGGTGAACCTTACCGACGAGAAAAATGGAAAAACACAAACCGTTCACACACAAACCTATACGGTTATTCCACAGCGGGCCGGAGATGTGACGGTTCCTCCGATAAAAGTAACCCTTGGTATATCTATAGACGGGAAACCGTCTGAACCGTTCACCCTAGTATCTGAACCTGTTGTGTTTAGAGCAGTTACGCCACCTGACATGCCCAAAGGGGCTGCGTTTGTAGCAGTGCCTGAACTGGAGGCGAAGGAAACCTACAATACAGATTTCGCTGGTTTGAAGGCAGGCGACGCAGTCAAGCGAACAATTCAGATAACGGCCAGCGATACATTTGGGCTGGCCATTCCAGCGGTTAAATTTGAACAAATCGAGGGGCTCTCGAGTTACCCTGCTCAACCCAAACTATCCAACAAGACCAACCGGGGCGAGTATTCTGGAAGCCGCACGGATCAAATGACATATGTGATTGGTGAAAAAGGTAACTTCAAACTTCCAGAAATTTCGCTGCATTGGTTCGATACGTCCAAGGGCGTGGTGGAAACCGTAGTCTTTCCTTCAGTTGAATTCTCCGCAGCAGCAAACCCTTCTTTTCAACAATCTGGTTCGGGCCAGGGTTCAATTAATTTCAAAGGCGCTGTCTCCAGAATTCTTGCGTTTCTAAAAAACAATATTCAAGAGATCGCATTATCCCTCGCCGCAATGTATCTGATCTGGCTCGCAGCAAAACGGTTTGGCCCGGAAGTTTATGAAAAAGGGCAAGCCTACAGAAAGAAACTGCAGAATTCAGAAAAGCGGTATTTCAAGACGTTTCGAAAAGCCTGCCGGAATGGTGACCCGTCGGCAATGGTTGGAACGTTTTGGCGATGGATGGACCGAGTATCGCCGCGGGATCAAACCGGAAGTCTTGGTAATAAGCATACACTCATGATTGACGAAGGTTTTCAGGACAGCACGCGAAAAATCTCACACGAACTGTATTCAACTGAACGTGGGAAAAACAAGACGGCATTGAACGAGTTCTATCCCCTTGCCAGCCAACTCAGGCAACGTGTTGTCCATCCTGTCCAGGCACCGCATGAGGGTGAAAAACAAAATCCGCTAAACCCAAGAAAACCGGTTTAATCTGGTTGTAATGTGGTGCGATGTTTTGGGGGTTTAGCGACCGGCCAGGAAACCGAATTTTCTGGCTGCATAATAGTTCGCCTACACTGTCAATTAAACCATATCGTTGGTGTTTAAAAATGTGTTGAGTGGTGCAAAGCTGTTTTGATCACCTGCGGCTTCCAGTTTTGCGAACTCGATTGCCGCGATTTCGTGTTTAATTAATACATCAACAAATTTTCTGTCGCGTTCCGGTGCCAGACGTTCAAGGTTCTCGAACTCTTCGACGTAGGCGGGATAGTCGGTGACCATTTCTGCAACAGTTTCGGTCCAGGACAGCCCGCTTTTTAAATCTGCTTCTGCACGGCCACTGGCGCGCAGTTCATCGGGGTTTGTCGTTGCAAAACCATATCGTTCCAATAATGGATATATCGCAGCTGCGGTAGCAGCTTCCACCTGTGCCAGAAGTAGAAGAGCGTCACGACCCCGCCCGGTGAAAAAACTGGAGGCATGCGCAAAATAAGCTTCGCCGGAAATCTCTTCCTCATAAGACATAATAAGTGCTGTTTTGTAATCTTTATAAATGCGCGCCTTTAGTACCATCCGTACGCCTTTCTCATTTGGCAGCTAATTTTCTTCAACTGGTGATCTGGTTTTCAGGTTCTACAGCAGTTTCCATATCTCCATGCTCACTGCCAAGCAATAGGCTCGTCGATCAAATAAACAATACCAAATTTATACCAAAAATAATAATTGGTATGAATTTGATTGCATTCGCCAAGTTTTCGCTCAATAATTCTCGTCGGCGGGCAAGTAAAGCAAAAGTAGAAACAAGAATTTCCGATTTCAGATCCGTCTCACTCAAGTGTCTAAAGAAAGACTAAGGGAGGAACCTCATGATTAAAAAGTCACTGAAAGCTGGAGTGGTCTTTGCTGCATTGTTGGCCATGTCTGCACCATCATTTGCCGCAGCGCCTGAATCCGATGATCCAATTATTATTGTCCAAAACAACTGGACCAGCCAACTCGTTCTTTCGACCGTTGTTGGCAAGGTTCTTGAAGAAATGGGCTATACTGTTGAGTACGCGCCTTCAGATTCTCAATTGCAGTTCAAAGCGATTGCAGACGGCGATATGCATTTTCAAATTGAGGCCTGGGAAGGCTCCATGAAGGGGGCTTTTGAAAAGGCCGTTGCCGAAGACGGTATGGTTGATGCTGGAACCCATGCTGCAGTAACCCGCGAGGAATGGTGGGTGCCACAATATGTCGTTGATAAATGCCCGGGACTGCCAGACTGGAAAGCGCTTGATAAATGCGCAGAAATTTTTGCTGTAGCGGAAACCAAACCCAAGGGACGCTTTGTTGGCCCGCCGGCTGACTGGGGAAAGAACTATGCGGAGCGTGTTAAGGCTCTGGGTATGAACTTTGTTGCAGTCAATGTTGGTCAGGCTGCAACCTTGTGGGCTGAATTGGATGCTGCAGCTGCGCGGAAAGAACCAATTGTGCTGTTCAATTGGACCCCTAATTTTGTTGAGGCGAAGCACAAAGGCATGTTCATCGATTTTCCTGAACCGGAAGGCGATAAATGCGCCAAGGACCCTGCTTGGGGCATGAACCCGGACATGGTCAACGATTGCGGCGCTCCGCGAAAAGCCTGGCTTAAAAAAGCAGCCTGGAAGGGTCTGGAAGCCAAGTACCCTGAAGCGTGGAAAGTTATGAAAGCAATCAACTTTGATAACGCACAGATTGCAGCGGCCTCCTTGCTTGTAGACGTAGATGGCATGTCTACAGAAGAAGCTGCAGACAAATGGATCGCTGGAAATAAGGACCTCATTGCCAAGTGGAAAGGCATGTAGATCAGTCCGCGTAACATTAAAAGTCAGGCCGGGCGCAGTTCTATGCGTCCGGCCTGTAGTTGATACAAGTCGACCGGGACAAGGGAAAATTGATGGACGAGAGCGTTCAAGTTGAATGCCGGAATGTTTGGAAAGTTTTTGGTGCTGATCCGGCGGGCTTTATGAAGCGTCATACAGGTTCGCCAACAGATGAAGCCTTTGAAGCTGAAGGGTATATTGGTGCGGTGCGTGATGTATCGTTTGACGTGCACCAAGGCGAAATTCTTATTATTATGGGCCTCTCCGGCTCCGGAAAATCTACAATAATTCGCTGCATTACGCGTTTGAATGACCCAACCGCAGGAACAATCGAATTTGAAGGTGAAAACCTTCTTGCGGCCACTGACGCCGAACTTATCGAAATCCGCCGCCATAAAATGGGCATGGTCTTTCAAAATTTTGGCCTGTTGCCGCACCGTGACGTGCTTTCAAATGTAGCGTTTCCGCTGGAAGTTCAGGGCATAGAAAGAGGTGCGCGCGAAAGGCGTGCGCTCGAAATGATAGAGCTCGTTGGCCTGGGCGGGCGTGAAAACTATTTTCCACGAGAACTTTCAGGCGGCCAGCAACAACGTGTGGGCATAGCGCGCTCGCTTGCTGTTGAACCGGATGTTTGGTTTTTGGACGAACCATTTTCTGCTCTTGATCCGCTAATACGCGCTGAGATGCAGGACGAATTTATCCGACTGCAAAAACTCCTCAAGAAAACAATTGTTTTCATCACACACGACTTTGAAGAAGCGACCAAACTGGCAGACCGCATCGGCATCATGAAGGGTGGAAAACTCGTCCAGATATCGACGCCGGAAGAAATGGTGCTTAACCCGGCAGATGATTACGTGGCGGAATTTGCCCGCAATGCCCCACAAGACCGCATTGTTTCTGTAGGTGCCATCATGGCCAAGAAAAACGCAAGAGTAAAAACGGCAAGTCTTCGTGTCCCGATGAGCGCAAAAATTGGAGAAGTTGCCGAGCGGGTTTTGAACTCCGATCTGCCCGTGAATGTTGTCGATAACGACGACGCAATTGTGGGTGTGATCACCCGGGAGCAAATTTCAAAGGCCCTCTTTAGGAGGGGCTCTCTATGAACTCAGCAAGCGCGGTTTCGGATGAACATGAAACCCGCCAGGGGATTTTTCACCCGCGTTCGCTTGTTTTTCAGGCAGTTTGTGCATTTTTGACCGCACTTTTGGTTGCAAGCATTTGGGATATTGCATGGACATGGCCCGCCGACCTCACAATCCCTTTTAAGCGCTGGATTTCGGAGTTTTTTACGTGGCTTGATAAACGCGCCACATTTGGGTTGTTCACGGTTAAAGAGGCAACCAGAACCATCGCTTGGTTTTTGAAACAACCGCTGATTTGGACCGAATACCTGTTGTGGAAAGGCGCAAAGCCATTTGATTTTCTTCCAGTATTCTGGATTATATTTACTTCAATTGCAGGCTTCTTGGTTTACCGCAAAAAGGGATTACGCATCGCTGTTTATAGCGCTATGGCAATCTTGGCGATTGTCATTGTTGATGCCATGCCAATAATCCTTGAGGACTACGCCAAGGCAATTAAAAAAGAACCATGGATGGCTCCTGAGGCCCTCACCGGTGTTTCACAGCTTCCAGGCTACCTTCTGGATTTTTTGACGCGGCGAGACAAGATCAAACACATTCCCTG
>CAJQND010000270.1 GCA_905479595.1 uncultured Hyphomicrobiales bacterium | reverse complement strand
TTCCAGATTGTCGAACTGGCTTTCGCCAAAGCCACCGCCACCGCCGCCAGCACCCTGCCAGCCATATCCGCCGCCATAGCTGGACTGGATTTCCGCTACATCCACATGTTCTTCCGGCAATTCATCGACAAAGCGCGAGGGCAGGGCGTTTTGCCATAGGGCATGAATGCGCCGGTTCTGGGCAAATGAGATGACAGCTTTGCGCTCTGCCCGGGTGATGCCCACATAGGCAAGCCGGCGTTCTTCCTCCAGCCCGGCGCGACCACTTTCGTCCAGCGAGCGCTGGTGGGGAAACAGGCCTTCTTCCCATCCCGGCAGATAAACGGTGTCGAACTCCAGCCCTTTGGAGGAATGCAAGGTCATGAGATTGACCTTTTCATCAGCCTCGTCACGGCCGACATCCATCACCAGCGAAATATGTTCCAGGAAACCTGCCAGGTTTTCAAATTCCTCCATCGAGCGCACCAGCTCTTTGAGGTTTTCAAGTTTGCCCGGCGCATCTGGTGCCTTGTCGTTCTGCCACATTTCCGTATAGCCAGACTCATCGAGCATCATTTCAGCAAGTTCGGTATGGGGCAGTGCATCGATGAGCGAGCGCCAGCGCACGAAATTCTGCACCACCTGGGCGAGAGAGGCACGCGGTTTTGGGCCAAGCTCGTCGGTTTCCACAATTGCCTGCGCTGCACGGAACAGCGATATCCCCTGACTGGCCGCGAAGGCGCGCACTTTTTTGACGGTTACATCTCCAAGGCCGCGTTTTGGTTTATTGATGATGCGTTCAAAAGCCAGATCATTGTCCGGCTGAGCGGTTACCTTGAGATAGGCCATGGCATCACGGATCTCGGCGCGTTCATAGAAACGCGGGCCGCCTATTACCCTGTAGGGCAGGCCAAGCGTGATGAAGCGGTCTTCAAACTCGCGCATTTGAAACGAGGCGCGCACCAAAATGGCAACGCCGTTCAGGTTGGCCTTGTTGCGGCTCAACTGTTCCAGATCATCGCCTATCGCGCGGGCTTCTTCTTCGCCGTCCCAATGGCCGCGCACCACAACCTTTTCGCCATCTGTCATATCGGTGCGCAGGGTTTTTCCCAACCGGCCTTCATTGTGGGCAATCAACCCGGAGGCAGCGGCGAGAATATGCGGTGTAGAGCGGTAATTGGTTTCCAGGCGAACAACCTTGGCACCGGGGAAATCTTTTTCAAAGCGCAGGATATTGTCGACTTCGGCCCCGCGCCAGCCATAGATCGACTGGTCATCATCGCCAACACAGCAAATATTGCGATGGCCCTGGGCAAGCAGCCGCAACCACAGATATTGCGCCACATTGGTGTCCTGATATTCGTCCACCAGCATGTAGCGGAATTTATTCTGGTATTGCGCCAGAACGTCCGGGTTCTCCTGGAACAACCTCAGGCATTCCAGCAAAAGATCGCCAAAATCTGCCGCATTCAGCACCTTGAGGCGTTGCTGATATTCTGCGTAAATCTCCGCACCTAATCCATTTCCATAGGCATGAGCCTCGCCAGCCGGCACCTTATCGGGCGTCAGGCCACGGTTTTTCCAACCATCAATGTGAATGGCAAGCTGGCGCGCGGGCCAGCGCTTTTCATCGATCTCGCGCGCCTGAATAAGCTGTTTGATCAGTCTGATCTGGTCATCTGTGTCAAGAATGGAAAAGCTCGATTGTAAACCCACCAGTTCTGCATGGCGGCGCAGGATTTTCACGCCGATGGAATGGAAGGTCCCCAGCCATTGCATGCCCTCAACCATGTTGCCGATCAGCGCGCCGATGCGGTCTTTCATTTCCCGCGCGGCCTTGTTGGTAAATGTCACAGCCAGAATTTGCCCGGGCCATGCATTGCCAGTGTTGAGCAAGTGGGCAAGTCTGGTGGTCAGTACGCGGGTTTTGCCTGTGCCCGCACCCGCCAAAACAAGCACAGGACCGTTTATTGCCTCAACCGCAGCGCGCTGTTCATCGTTCAGGGCCCGCAAATACGGAGCCTCGCCGCCGCCTGAAGCGCGCGCCGCAATGCCGCCTGCAGCAGGGGTATGCGGGCTTACGGCTTCAAAATCATCCAGATCTATTGGTTCGGTGCTCATATTTATATTTTGCCAGCTCGCGATTCATTCATCTGTCAGGTTATATACCATTGAATGGGCGCAACAGAACGGTTGGGGAAAATTTAAATGAAAAACAAATCGGACATCGCCCACAAGGTTGAGCAGATGGGTCTGCGCACCGTGCGGGGCGAGGCTCGTGAGGGGTTTTTCATTCCATACCGTTATGCTGGCGCGGTACCTGACATTGTTGCACCATATGATGCGCTAAGCCCGCTTTTCGAGGCGCAGCGCGCAGCAATGTCGACCTGGTTAAACAAGGCGGAAGCCCATGCCTCTACACTTTCCAGCTTTGATGGGAGTGGAGCGTCGCACGCGCGCCTTGACCAGTACTGGTGCCCGCGTCTTGACGCTGCCATGGCCTATACCCTTGTGCGCGAATTGCGCCCGGCAAGAATAATAGAGATTGGTTCAGGTCATTCCACCCGCTTTATGGTGCAGGCGATTGGCGATGCCAACGTGAACTGTGCATTCACCGCAATCGACCCGGCACCGCGCGCAGGGCTGGCGGAGTTGCCAGTTACGTTCCTTGCCAAAACATTGCAGGAAACCGATCTCGCGCTGTTTTCCAAGCTTAAGGCGGGTGATTTCTTGTGTGTTGATTCCAGCCACATTTTGATGCCCGGCAGCGATGTGGACATAATCATCAATCGCATTCTTCCCATGTTACCGCGCGGGGTTATAGTCTTCTTCCACGACATTTTCTTGCCTGAGGCCTATCCATCAGACTGGCTTTGGCGTGGCTATAATGAGCAAAATGCAGTTGGCGGATTGCTTCAGGGAGGGTATGAACTCGTTTTCGCCAGCCATTATGCGGTGCAACAGATGGCGGATGTGTTCGAGGCATTGGCAATTGCAAAACTGCCCTTGCTGCCCGGTGCTCATGAATGTGGGCTTTGGTTGAGAAAACTGTGAGTTTGAGAAGGTGAACGGGATGAGCGACGACGTTTCCAAAACACTGGCGGAGTTTCGGGTCAGCATTGATAACCTGGATGCTTCGTTAATCTACCTTCTGGCTGAACGCTTTCACCTGACGCAACAGGTCGGTGAGTTTAAAAAAACCCATGACCTTCCGCCTTCTGACAAATCCCGCGAAGCCCAGCAAATGTCCCGCCTGCGCCAACTTGCCCAGGAGAGCAATCTCGACCCGGATTTCGCCGAACGGGTTATTCGCTTCATTATTGATGAGGTGGTTCGCAATCACGAGCGGATCAGAAATAGCGGGTGAGGGGCGGCGTTCTCGCGAATTCGGGTGAAAGTGACGACATCAATTTTCATTTTGCCACAACTCAACTGACAGGCTGTTGTCAGTTGCTGTTTGATAAAGCTCAACCTCTGTTTAAATGAGGTGAAAAAAGATGACCAACCATATAATCGAAACTGTAATTTTCAAACTGGCGCATGGAATATCGAAAGCTGATTTTCTTGAAGCTGTTCCGTCTTCCACTGCATTCATGAAATCGCGCTCCGGGTTTGTTTGCCGCCGACTTTCCTCCAGCGAAGATGGGACATGGATAGAACATATCGAATGGAAAACTATGGAAGACGCTAAAGCTGCCTCTGATGCTTTCATGAATGATGCTGAAATTCTGCCGTTTTTGCAGCTCATTGACGGGCCAGCTGCTGTACTTCACCACACCCAGCTCGAAGTGTCTTTAGGTTAAATGCGAAGAACTGACCGCCTTTTCGAGATCATACAGCTCTTCAGAGGCGGTCAACTTTTGCTTGCCCGTGAAATTG
>CAJQND010000269.1 GCA_905479595.1 uncultured Hyphomicrobiales bacterium | reverse complement strand
GGCCATCACCACTGTGTTGCTGGCATATCCGGCAGCCTATTTCATCGCGTTTCATGTGAAAAAGAACAAGATGCGATGGCTTATTCTGATCACTTTGCCGTTCTGGACCAGCTATCTCCTGCGGGTTTTCGCCTGGAAACTCATTCTTGGTTACAATGGCGTTGTAAATTCGGCACTTATCTATCTGGGTCTGATCGATCAGCCGTTGGATTTCATTCTCTACAACGTCAACGCCGTGGTGATTACCTTGGCCCATGCCTGGGCCGCGTTCGCCATTCTGCCCATATATGTATCGCTGCAGAAAATAGATAAATCACTGATTGAAGCCGCCCATGATCTTGGTGAAGGTAAAGTCGCAACGTTCATGCGGGTTACTTTGCCGCTTTCAATGCCCGGTGTCGTAGCGGCATTGCTGCTGGTGTTTATTCCAACCGTTGGAGATTACGTGACGCCCAAGCTGGTGGGCGGGCCAAATGGTTTGATGATTGGCAGCCTCATTCAAGTAGCGTTCGGGCGGTTGGATAACTGGCCTTTGGGTGCTGCTATTTCGGTTATATCGATGATCACGGTCACTGCGGGTGTTTGTGTGTTCCTGCTTGGCCTTGATCGGTTAAAGAAGATGGTCGCATGAGTGCCAACCCTGAAAAATCCGGCCCGAGCTGGCTTGGCACCTACACGGTCTGCTATTTGATCTTCATCTATCTGCCTGTGCTGCTCTTGCCGGTCTTTTCGTTCAACGATGCCATCTATGTAGCCTTTCCAATGAAGGGCTTTACCACGCGCTGGTGGGCGGAGCTTGCGCAGCAGGATGGATTGTTTGAAGCGCTGAAGAACAGCTTTTTGGTTGCGGTCCCGGTGAGCCTTGTGAGTACAGCACTTGGCATCTGTTCGGCCAAGGCACTCACTGGCTACCGATTGTTTGGCAAACAGATTTTCACCGGGCTTTTTACACTCCCGCTGGTTATTCCGTTCATTATTCTGGGTATATCTTTGTTGATAGCCTTTAACAGTTATGGCTTGCCGCTATCTCTTTGGTCGGTGGGCATTGGCCATGTGCTGATCTGCGTGCCGTTCTCGTTATTTGTGTTGATGTCACGGCTCGAAAGCTTTGATCATAGCATTGAAGAGGCCTCGCTTGATCTTGGCGAAACACCATGGATGACGTTCTGGTTGGTGACGTTTCCGGTCGCAATGCCGGGTATTCTCGCCAGCTTGCTTTTGACATTCACTATCTCGTTTGACGAATTTCTGTTGGCATTTTTCCTGACCGGAAATGACTCAACTCTTCCGATTTATATTTACAGCCAGTTGCGTTTTCCAGCGAAACTCCCAGCGGTGCTGGCGCTGGGTTCAGCCATTCTGGTGGTCACATTCATTATCGTCACAATTGCAGAGCGCCTGCGCAGGCAAGGTGACGCTCAATTAGGCACAGGGGTGGAATGAAATGACGGAGCGTTCCTTTATTTCAATTCAAGATGTTTCGAAGCATTTTGGCGATGTTCGAGCGGTTGACAATGTCGATCTTGAAATCGCAAAGGGCGAATTTTTCGGTCTGCTGGGGCCTTCCGGATGTGGCAAAACTACGTTGCTGCGCATGCTGGCCGGGTTTGAAACCCCAACCAGTGGTGAGATTTTTATTGATAACGAGCCATCCGCCGCTGTGCCGCATTTTTTGCGTCCGGTGAACATGGTATTTCAAAACTATGCAATTTTTCCTCACCTCAACGTATTCCAGAACATTGCATTCGGCCTGCGCAAGGACAAACTCTCAAAGGATGAACTTACCAGGCAGGTAGATACCGCTCTGGAGATGATCAAACTGGAAGGCTATGGCAACCGTGGCGCGCATGAACTTTCAGGCGGTCAGCGCCAGCGGGTTGCTTTGGCGCGCGCTTTGGTCAAGAAGCCCAAGGTTTTGCTGCTCGATGAACCACTGGGTGCGCTCGATAAAAAGCTTCGCGAACAGATGCAGCTTGAATTGCGTGATTTGCAGCGAGAACTGGGCATAACATTCGTGTTTGTCACCCATGACCAGGAAGAAGCCCTGACAATGTCGGACCGCATTGCGGTCATGGCTGATGGCAAAGTTCTTGAACAAGGCGCCCCGGCCAAAATCTACGAGCGCCCGCAAACAAGGTTTGCAGCAGATTTTCTGGGCTCGATGAACTTCATTGATGGCCAGATTAAAGGTATCGACGGTGACGCCTATGTCATTGAAACCGATCAGCTTGGGACGATCAAAGCACCAAACACAGCGCAGAAGTTTGCTGAAGGTGAAAAACTGACGATTGGGCTTAGGCCGGAAAACATTCAGATTTCACCACGCGCGTCCAAGGTTCAGCGCGAGAACTCGGTCAATGCTGTGGTGAAAACCGCGGCCTATCTCGGCGACCGGGCACATATTTATGTCGTGCTGAAAGATGCAAGCGAGCCCGTGCTCGTGACAATGCAAAATCTGGAAGGCGCAATATCCAACACATTAGAGAGCAATCTTGATGTCGCTATCTCTTGGTCTGATCGTTCAGTGTTGATGTTGAAAAACAGCTAAGTCGCTTCTGGCTTATAGGCGACGACCTCGACCTCCACTCTGCAATCCACCAGCAATTCACTGACGACAGCAGACCGCGTTGGTGGATCTTTTGGAAAGTAGTCGCCGTAGACTTGGTTGAAACCTGGAAAATCAGCTCGGTCCCTAAGCCAGACCATGGCCTTGACCACATCATCCAACTCACAGTCTGCCATTTCCAGAGTGGCTTTTATGTCATCAAGGACAGCGCGTGTTTGTTCTTCAATGCTGCCTTGCGTCATTGGTGCACCGTCTTTGAACGGGATCTGCCCGGTGAGGAACACAAAATCCCCGGCGCGAATGGCGCGCGAAAGAGATAGCGTTCTGCCGCCAATGACCAATGGCTCGCCAATGACTTGTTTTTTGCCCATGATGTTTCCCTGCGCACGATGTGTTCCATTGTAATTTTAGGAGGTATGTCGCCGCGCCAGCTTCTGATTTTGCGACATTCAATGTCGAAAAAATGTTTTAATGACTTTGCAATTTGAGACAGGATACAGAGGCTATAAAAGGGGAACTCAAATGACCAAGCTCACGCCTTACCGCATGTTGATCGACGGTGAATGGACACCGGCCAGCGATAACCGCAAATTCGAAAGCGTTAATCCGACAACCGGCGAGGCATGGGCAGAGATTCCTGAGGCGACTGCGGAAGATGTTGACCGTGCCGTGCGCACCGCGCATACGGCATTTTCTGAAGGTCCCTGGTCAAAAATGACCGCTACGGAGCGTGGAAGGTTGTTGCGCAACCTGGCTGATTTACTGGCAGATAAATCAGAAGAACTTGGACGCATTGAATCCATCGATACTGGTAAAATGTTGAAAGAAACCCGCTGGCAAGCGAAGTATATCGCTGAATTTTTTCACTATTTCGCGGGTTGTGCCGACAAGATTCACGGCGAAACACTTCCCATTGATAAGCCTGATATGTTCGTTTTCACCCAGCGTGAACCTCTTGGTGTGGTTGCCGCGGTGGTGCCATGGAATTCACAATTATTCCTGGTTGCGGTGAAGATTGGTCCAGCCCTTGCTGCGGGGAATACAGTTGTTCTCAAAGCTTCTGAACATGCTTCGGCGGCGATGCTGGAGTTTGGCAAACTGATCGAACAGGCAGGCTTTCCTCCCGGTGTTGTCAATATTGTCTCCGGTCACGGCGACCCATGTGGAAAAGCTCTGACTTCACATCCGCTGGTGCAGCGCATATCGTTTACCGGCGGCCCGTCTGCTGCCAAGCATGTGCTTTATAATTCTGCAGAGAACTTTGCTGAGGTGTCGCTGGAGCTTGGTGGCAAGTCTCCGTTTATTGTGTTTGAAGACGCAGATATCGAAAGTGCGGTTAATGGATCAATTGCGGGTATTTTCGGTGCCACCGGGCAAAGCTGCGTGGCTGGATCCAGGCTCTATCTGCACGAAGATATTGC